>JAISUO010000012.1 GCA_031272035.1 Synergistaceae bacterium | reverse complement strand
CACCTTGTAGTGCTGGGTGGCGAGGTTGTCCGCGGCGACGACCAGAATGTACAGGGAGGCGGGGACTCCCTCCGTGAGGGCTATGGGCTGGGTTTGGACGACGGAGAACTGATTGGTGCAGTACAGCAGGGCCGTCGCTCCCGTGACGGCCTTGATGTCGGTGGAGACGATGGACGCCTGAGAGTTGGGCACTGTGACGGAGGCCGTCCGCGGAGTGGAGGGGCTGCCGTTCTCGCTTCCCAGAGTTGCGGCAACCGTCTGATTTGCCACGGAGATGAGAAGGGCGACGGTGGGGTCGCTGATGATGTGGTCGTTGGAGCTGGAGTTATTTATGGTCCCATTGTTGTTGATGACACCGCCGTTGTCGTAGATGTAGCCGCCGCTGGTGTCGATGGTCCCGTCGTTGTCAATGGTCCCTCCGGTGTTCACATCAATCTCGCCGCCGGTGTTGTTATTGATGGTCCCGTTGTTGTCCAGCTCGCCGCCGTTGTTGACGTCGATTTCACCGCCGCTGTTGTTGTTGATGACTCCGCCGGGGTTGTTGTCGAGGGTTCCGTCGTCGTCAATGGCTCCGCTGTTGTTGATTGTTCCGTTGTTGATGAGAGTTCCACCGCTGTCGATGTCGATTTCGCCGCCGCTGTTGACGGTGACCGTTCCGTTGTTGATCAGGGTTCCGCCGTTTGTGATGTCCATGGTCCCCTTGATGATGATTGTGCCGTTGTTGATGAGGGTTCCGTCGATTTTGAGAGAAGCGCCGAGCCGGATGTAGATGGTTCCGTTGTTGGTGACCGTTTTGCCTGCGGGGACCGTGAGCTGCTGCCCCGCGGGGACTTCGATGGTTTCGTCCGCCGCGACCTGGAAGACGTTGGGGAGAATCGCGTTTCCGGTGACGGTTCCGATGCGGCTTGTCTGGTTGTCAAAGACGATGCTCGCGCCGTTGGTGACGGTGACCGTCGTGCCGATGGTTCCCTTTTGGACGATGAGGCCGCTGTTGGTTAAAGATCCTCCGGTCAGGGTGTAACCCCAGGGGACGATGAGGGCCGCGCCCGCAGGGATGGTCAGGGCCGTGGACAGGTTGACGGTCGGGTCGCTGAAGCTCCAGCCGCTGACGAGGATTCCGTCGGTCGCGGTCACGCCGGAGCTGGCCAGGACGACGGGCTTCGAGGTGGTTGAGACGGTCACGGAATCGCCGCTGAGGCCTTGGGGCGCGACGACCGTTCCTCCGGAGAGGGTGACTGTGCCGCCGGTTGCTAGATATCCGGGGCCTATGGAGGGAGACGAGTCACCTGTGGCGATGACCGCGCCGCCGTTGATGGTGATGGTCCCGCCACTGCCTTGAACGCCGCCTCCTCCTCCGAGGCCCGCGCTTTGAACACCGCCTGTGGCGATGACCGTACCGCCGTTGACCGTGATGGTTCCGCCGCTTCCGTAAACGCCGCCGCCGATGGCTGCGCCCACGTCGGTGGTTTGGGCGGTGATCATGCCGCCGTTGATGGTGATGGTCCCCCCGGCGCAAGTATATCCGCCGCCGATGCCCGACCCTCCACTGCCACCCCTGGCGGTGATTGTGCCGCCATTGATGGTGATGCTCCCACCGATCTGGCTATCGCTGCCGCCGATGCCCGCGCCGTTGTAACCTCCGAGGGCGGTCAAAGACCCGCTCTCGGACCCGTCGCCGGCGATGCTGGTGATGATCAGCGTCGCGTTGGCGGGGACTCGCAGGCCAGCCTGGTTGAAGCCGGATTGCAGTGTGTTTGTCCCGGACAGAATCAGCTTCACCGTCGCGCCCGTCATGTCGAAGGCGCAGGCGGTGCTGCTCGTTTTGATGTCCACGCCGTCCAGGATGATGTCCGCGCTGACGCCGGAGCTGACCGTGACTTTGTAGCTTGTGGTGACTCCTGTGATTTTGTAATACCCGTTCGCTGTTATATTCACGTCGCCGGTGCTGACGTCGCAAAGCGTCGGCGTGGTCGCCCCGAAAGCGGGCAATGACAAAATCAAAAAGGAAAAGATTAAAATCAGACAGGTTAAAAGGCAAAAATCAGGCGTGTGGCGTGTGGCGTGTGGCGTGTGGCGTGTGGCGTGTGGCGTGTGGCGTGTGGCGTGTGGTAGTGTAACCGGCCTCTCCGTTGAATGTCAAGAGCAGAAATGGCATAACATAACCCCCTTTGTTGCTGATAAATTCTGAGAATTTAACAAATTATATCACGCGACGCGAATTATTGCGCACGCGAACGTTTTCGTCAGCTTTTCATCAGGTCAGGAGTTTTATTTTTTGTTTTGTGCATTGCACATTATTTTTTATATAATATATTATAATACGTCAATACAAATTTCTTTATCGTGTCCAAAAAATAAGCCATGTCCAGACCGGAAGCGATACCGGAAGCGGGGAGTGTGGAAATGAAAAAGGAAAAAAGAGTACTGACGGGCGTCCACTTCATGCAGGGAAACTATGCGGCGGTGGAGGGCGCTCTGGCGGCGGGGTGCGATTTCTTCGCCGGGTATCCGATCACGCCGGCCAACGAAATCTCGGAGAGGATGTCGAGACGTCTGCCGGCCGTGGGCGGCGTCTTTTTGCAGGGGGAGGACGAACTCTGCTCCATCAACGCGGTGGCAGGAGCCTCGCTGGCCGGGGCGAAGGCGATGACCGCGACGGCCAGCGCCGGTTATGACTACCTCCAGGAGGGGCTGGAGTACGGCGTTGCGGTGGAGGCTCCCATGGTGATCGTGGACGTCCAGCGATGCCGGGGGGAAAATTTCGCCACTCAGGCCGACATCATGCAGGTCCACTGGGGCCCCGCCGGCGACCATGAAATGATCGTCCTCGCCCCATCCTCCGTTCAGGAGCTTTTCGACTTCACGGTGAGGGCTTTCAACCTGGCGGAGGAGTATCGAACGCCGGTCGTCGTGCTGTCCGAGACGACCATCGCTTTGATGCGGGAGCGGCTGGTCATCCCGGAGCCGGACGCGATTCCCGTGATGAATCGGAAATGGACCGACAAAACCCCTGAAACCTACCTGCCCTTCAAGGCCGACTCCCCCTGGGGCGTTCCGGAGTTTGCGGGGCTCGGGCGCGGATACCACACGATTTACTCCATCAATCCCCACGACGAGCGGGGAAGTATCGAGTGGGACCCCGACGCCTTCGAGCGGCTTTATACCCGCATTCCCCTCAAGGTGACGAAGAACAGGGGCAAAATTTCCACCGTTCAGCACTGGAGGGCGGACGACGCGAAAGCCGTTCTGGTCGCTTACGGCAGTGAGGTGCGCCCCTGCCTGGACGCCATGAACACGCTGCGGGAACAGGGGAAGAAGGTGGGCGTGATGAAAATCGACGCGCCCTGGCCCTTCCCGGAGGAAGCCGTGGCGGACCTCAGCGGAAGGACGGATCTGGTGGTGACGGTTGAGATGAACATCGGCAAATACGCGGGAGAGATCGAGCGCGCCTGTCGGGGTCGCTGCCGCACGGCCAGAGTGACCAAAAACAGGGGCATGATCCACTCCCCCGAGGAAATTCTGGAATCGCTGAAGGAGGTCCTGTGATGGCGGCCGAACTGAAGAACGCGGGGACCGCTCTTCCGGTCAACCCTCTGCGCAAATACGTCAGAGAGGATCGTATGCCTCATTTCTTCTGCCCGGGCTGCGGCTGCGGTCAGGTGCTGGGGTCCTTTCTCAGAGGAGTCGACGGTCTGGGTCTGGACCTCGACAGGATGGTAACGGTGGCGGGAGTGGGCTGCACCGCCCGGATTCCCGTTTACATGAAAACGGACACGCTGCACGGCGTTCACGGCAGGACGCTGCCCTGGGCCATGGGAATCAAACTGCACTCCAAAGAGACGAAGGTCGTGGTGTTCGCCGGGGACGGGGATGCGGTCTCCATCGGGGGCAATCACTTCATCCACGCCGCCCGCCGGAACCTGGACGTCCTGATGATCGTCGTGAACAACTTCAACTTCGCCATGACCGGCGGACAGGTGGCGCCCATGACGCCGGCCGGGGCCGTGACGATGACCACCCCCTGGGGAAGCGGCGAGCCTCCCTTCGACATGTGCGCTCTGGCTCAGGCGGCGGGGGCGACCTACGTGGCCCGGACGGCCACTCCCGACATCGGGCAGATGGACCGTATGATCAAAAAAGGTCTTTCTCACAGCGGATTCGGCGTTGTGGAGGTTCTCTCCCAGTGCCCCACCCATTTCGGGCGCTACGCCCTGGGGAGCGGCTCGCCGGCGAAGCTGCTGGACTGGATTCGGGGGATATGCGTCCCCAAGGACCTGGCGGACGCCATGAACCCGGAGGAACTGAAGGGAAAACTGGTTACGGGCGAGTTTGTGGACGTTGTCCGTCCCGTGTTCAGGGGAAGCTCCTTCGTGGCGGACGAGAGCGCCGGAAAGGATGCGGAGGAAGCATGAAGCTGAAAAATACGAGTATCCGGTTTTGCGGATTCGGCGGGCAGGGCATCATCCTCGCGGCCGTGGTGCTGGGCGACGCGCTGGTGATTCACAGGGGGCTTTACGCGGCTCAGACGCAGTCCTACGGCTCGGAGGCGAGAGGCGGACAGTGCCAGTCCGAGCTGATGGTGTCGGAAGAGCCCATCCTCACCCCCGTTCGGGCCTCCAACGACATTCTGGTCGCCATGTTTCAGACCGCCTTCAACACCTATGTGAGCTCTCTTCGCAAAGGCGGCCTTTTGCTCGTGGACTCCGAGCTGGTCGCCCTTCCCGCTGCCGGGGCGATTCCTCCGGAGACGGTTTCCTTTCGGGTTCCGGCCACGGAGGAAGCTCAGAAACTGGGCAACCGCATGGCCGCCAACATGGTGATGCTGGGGTACTTCGCCGGAGTGACGGACATGGTGACGGTGGAACAGCTGGACGCGGCCCTCGCGGAAAACGTTCGGGCGGCGTTTCTGGACCTGAACAAAAAAGCCGTCCGGAGGGGGTTTGAGCTGGCCCGGGCCGGAGCGGGGAAATCCTGATGAAGCTCTTTGAATTTCAGGGAAAGTCGCTCTTTCGCGAATATGGCCTTGCGGTTCCCCAGGGGCGTCTCTGCAAAAAAAACGAGACTCCGGACTGGAGCGGCCCCGTGGTCCTGAAGGCGCAGGTGCTTTCGGGGGGACGGGGCAGGGCGGGAGCGGTCATTCTCTGCGAAAGTGAAAAGGAGAGAGACGCGGCTCTGGAAAAACTTTTTTCCATGACGCTGAAGGAAGAGCCTGTCAACGCCGTGCTGGCGGAGGAGCGCGTCACGATTTTGCATGAATATTATCTGTCCGTCGCCTTCGACGGGGAGGCGGGGACGCCTCTGATCATCGTCGGAGCCTCCGGCGGCGTGGACGTGGAGAGGCTGGCGGAGGAGCATCCCGAGCAAATCCTGAAGCTGCCCTTCGACGCGGTCGTCGGCCCTCTGGACAGTCACTTCAGAAAGGCGGCCCGTTTTGCGGGCGCTTCGCGGCCGAAGGAGTTCGCCGCGGCGCTGTCCGGACTTTACAGACTGTGGAGGGAAACCCACGCTCTGTTGGTGGAGGTCAACCCTCTGGCGGAGACCCCCGGCGGTTTTGTGGCCCTCGACGCCAAGGTGGAGCTGGACGACGACGCCGAGCCTCTGCACAGGGAGCTTTTTGCCAGGCTGCGAGTGGAACGGGCCGGCGTCACCGGAGCCTCCCCGGAGCCCCAGGGGGACACCATCACCTGCATTCCTCTGGATGGGGACATCGGCCTGATCTCGGACGGAGCGGGGACGGGGATGCTGACTCTGGACCTGCTGCGGGACCATGGCGGGCGGGCGGCGGACTTTTGCGAAATGGGGGGAACCACCAGCCCCGAGGTCATGTACGCGGCCATGGAGCGGGTGATCGACAACCCCAAAGTCCCGAAGATACGCAGTCTGCTCATCGTGCTCATCGGAGGATTCAACCGCATGGACGAAATGGCTCAGGGCATCGTGCGCTACGTGAGAGACACGGGCTTTCACCTGCCCATCGTCGTGCGTCTTTGCGGAACGATGGAGGAAGAGGGAAAGAAGATCATGCGGGAGGCCGGACTGCCGATCTGCGACGACCTGGAACAGGCCGTCCGGGAGGCCGTGGGAGAGACCGGAAGGAGGGCGGGAGATGTCGATTCTCGTCAATGAAGCGACGCGCGTTCTGGTTCAGGGCATAACGGGCCGGTCGGGCTCCCTGCAGACGAAGTCGCTGTTGGACTTCGGGACGCGGGTGGTCGCCGGCGTCACCCCCGGAAAGGGCGGTCAGGAGGTCTGCGGCGTTCCCGTGTTCGATTTTGTGGACGACGCGGTTCGAGCCGCGGGAGGCGTGGACGCGGCCATCAGTTTCGTCCCCCCTCTGAACGCCAGAGACGCGGCTATTGAGGCCATGGACTGCGGCATCCGGCTTCTCGTGCTGACGATGGAGGGGATCCCCAAAAGGGACGTGCTGGAGATTCTGAGCTGCGCCAGGTTCCGCGGCGCGCGGGTGCTGGGGCCGGGCACGGCGGGGCTCATCGCTCCGGGGAAGTGCAAGCTGGGCGCTCATCCCACGCGGATGTTCATCCCCGGAGGGGTGGGAATCGTCTCGAAAAGCGGAGCTCTGTCCTACGAGATCGGCAAAACGCTCACCGAGGCGGGAATCGGTCAGAGTACGGTGGTGGCTCTGGGAGGCGGCCCGATATGGGGGATGACGCAGAAGGACGCCCTTGCGCTCTTCAATGAGGACGAGGAGACGAAGGCGATTGTCCTTCTGGGAGAAATCGGGGGGAACACGGAGATCGACGCGGCGGAGTACATCGCCCGAACGCCCGTGAAGAAGCCCGTCGTTTCTCTCATTGTGGGGCGGTCCGCCCCCGAGGGCAAGTCTCTGGGGCACGCCGGGGCGATCATCCGGGGCGGGAAGGGAACGGCCCGCTCCAAGGCGGAGGCTCTGGAGAGGGCGGGGGTCAAAATGGCCGCGACGCCGGCTGAGGTCGTGGCTCGGCTTCGGGAACTCCGGCTGTAAAGCGAGGTGATGGATATGGCCGTATATATCGATAAAAATCTCTGCAAAGGCTGCGAACTTTGCGTTGTCTGCTGCCCCCGGAAGGTTTTCGAGATTTCCGCGGAGGTCAACAGAAAAGGATTCACCGTGGCGGCCCCCGTCAGGGAAGGAGACTGCGTCCGCTGCGGGCTGTGCGAAAAGACCTGCCCGGACCTCGCCATACGGGTGGAGTAGGCGGAGCGGTTTTTTCCGCCCCGCGCCTCCTGTCGCCCCGGCGCGGCCTTCAGGGCGTCGCGGGCGCGGGTTTCATGGCTATGGCCGCCAGTGTGGTGCGGGCCAGGTACTGCAGAAAAACGCTTGCGGGTTCCCGGAGGGAGTCTCCGAAAATGCACCTGACGAAGGGGCAGTGGTCGCAGGAGGAGCAGAGCTTCGCGTCGTCCCGGGGCGCGCCCTCGATGGCCCGATAGATGGAAAGAAGGCTGACGCCTTCGGGATTCCCGCGCAGTTCGAAGCCTCCTCCCGGCCCCCGCACGGACTCCACCAGCCCTTCATGCACCAGATGCTGAAAAATTTTCGTCAGGTGCGCCTCGGAAGCGCCGAGACACTGAGCCATTTCGTGAGCGCTGAGACGTTTTTGCGAGGCCGCCAGGAGCCCCATCCCGTGTAGGCCCAGCAAAAGCGCCTCCGATATTGCGATGACATGACGGGCCATAAGAATCCCTCTTTTTCTCCCAAAAAGTGCTATATAATACATTCACGAAATTATTTACTCTTTTATCTATATAATACAGCACAAGAAAACCGGATTTTTTTTTAAGTATTATTACGCTCCCTATCTGTGAATTGTAAACTTCACGATATAATTCTGGATGGTTCCCTGAGGCCTGCGTGAAGCTTACGGCGAAAAAGCTCATGGGGAAAGGGGAATCTGTCGGGAGGAACGATGCGCGGACAGGTGATGCATGAGCATATATGGAGGGGCCCCGTTCGGGAGTTCGGGGGTCTGTGTGTTTTTACGTCAACGGGCTCAGCCCTCTGAGATTTCAAACAGGGAGGACGTTTCATGTCAAATGCCATTCAGGTGGAAGTTGTACTTTCACACAGCGAGCATCTTCCGGTGGTGGATGTGTGGCTGGTCGTGGACATTCTGCGGGCGACCACGGTCATGACCCGCTGGTTCGAGGCGGGGGGCGTCACGCTTTATCCGGCGGAATCCACGGAGGGCGCGAAACGCCTGGCGGAGCGCCTCAGAGGCGGGGGAGAGACTCCCGTTCTGATGGGCGAACAGAACGCCATAGCGCCTCAGGGATTTGACCTGGGGAACTCTCCTCTCGACATCACTCCGGAGCTCTGCAAAAAATACAGCTGCGCCGTCATGGCCACCACCAACGGAACGAAGGCCCTGCTGAAGGCCCTGTCCACGGGAATGCCGGTGCTGGTCGCCAGCGCCCGCAACGCCATGTCCGCGCTGGATTTGGCTCTGTCGAAGGGGAGGCGTATCGGGATTTTCTGCTCGGGCAGAAAGGGACGCCCCGCCTGGGACGACACCCTGTGCGCCGGACTTTTGACGGCCGCTCTGGCGGAGTTCTCGCCGGAGGTTCACCTGGCGGACAGCGCCCGGCTGGCCCTTTTGACCTGGCAGAGTTCCCGTGACTTTCTGACTTCCCTGAAAAGCGCGGACCACGCCGTTTTTCTGGGCAGGATCGGTTTCGGGGAGGACATCGTCTTTGCCTCGGAGACGGACGTCGCCCACACCGTCCCGGAGCTGCGGGAGGTTCCCGACGGGGAGGGTCTGCTTCCCTGTCTGAAGGAGGGCCTGCGGGCCGGAACTCCCTCTCACGCTTCCCTGCGCAGGGTGCTGCCGGGGAACGCCGCCGGCCCCTCTCTTCTCGAAGGTTCGGGACGTCGGCATCTCGCCGCGATTTCGTCCTTCAGTGACGAGGACACCGAGGGAGCCGCTCTTTCCGACGGAACGGATTCAGGCGTTTCCGGCTCCGGAGTTTTGGACTTCGGCAGCTTCAGCCCCGACGGCAGCCAGGTTTTTCTGGGGGGAGAAAATTTCAGGAAACATTATCGAAGCAAATCGAAAAAAATCTGAAACGGGATTCACTGTCATTTTGCAGATATACAATTTACGGATGAAGAAGGTTGTGGAATGAAGACACTGTACCTGGACTGTTTCGCGGGAATCGCGGGGGACATGCTGACGGGGGCGCTGTTTGAGCTCCTCCCGCGCCCGGACCGCTTCGAGGCCGAGCTGGCGAAAATGTCGAAACTGACCCCGGAGGATTATCGGGTCCGCTTCGAGAAGACCGTCAAAGGCGGCGTTACGGGGACTCATTTCTGCGTGGACACCCATGAGCATCACCCTCACAGAGGGCTGAAGGAGATAGAGGAAATCATTACGGGCAGCGCTCTTTCCCCGCGGATTCAGCGCGAGGCCATGCACGCCTTCGCCCTTCTGGCCGAGGCGGAGGCCGCGGTGCACGGAACCACGCCGGACAAAATTCATTTTCACGAAGTCGGAGCCATCGACTCGATTATCGATATCGTGGGAGTTTTCATTCTCATCGACCTGCTGGACTGGCCCAGAGTGATTTCCTCCCCCGTCAACGTGGGGTCGGGGACCGTCCGGTGCGCTCATGGAGTTCTGCCCGTTCCCGCTCCGGCCACCGAGCGGCTGCTGCACGGAATTCCAATCTGCTCCCGGGGGGAGCCCATGGAGCGGACGACGCCCACGGGGGCCCTGCTGGTCCGCTGTCTGGCCTCGGCTTTCGGGAGCGTTCCCGACGGCATCCTGCTGGCCTCCGGTTACGGAGCGGGAACCAGAGATTCGGATCTGCCCAACGTCCTGCGGGTTCTGCTGCTGGACTCCCACCCCGCCGCGGAGGAGGAGACGGAGGGCATGGATCACGACCGGGTGGCTCTGCTGGAGAGCAACATCGACGACATGAATCCCCAGGATTACGAGCTGGTGACGGAACGCCTTTTTGAAAACGGGGCTCTCGACGTGTGGCAGGAGTTCATCGCCATGAAAAAGGGCCGCCCGGGGACAAAATTTTGCTGTCTCTGCGCCCCCGAAAAGGCGAAGAAACTTTCCCGGGCCATTTTATGTGGAACGACCACTCAGGGAGTTCGGCAAACGATGGTTGACCGGGCCAAATTATGCTATAAGATAGAGGAATACGCGACTTCCCTGGGAAGAGTGAGGGTCAAGACCGCGCTTTTGGGAGACAAACCTCTGCGCCGTACTCCCGAATACGAGGACCTCAAACGTCTGGCCCTCGAAAAGGATCTTTCTCTTCCCGAAGTTCGGGGCCGAATCGCGGGGGAACTGGTTTTGTGACCGTCCTGCAGAGGGATTTTATAATTATTTTATAACTATTATGTTTTTATGATTTTTCATAAATTCTTATAAATATTGGATCGGAGGTTTCCCCGTGGGTATTCTTATAACTCTTTTGCTTGTGGCGTCAGTGTCTGTCAACGTGTGGCTTTTGAAAAACGGAAAACGCCGGCAGGATCGGTCTGTGCGTTCGATTCTGCTGCAGGGAATAAGAAACGTGAGAGAGCTGGCGACGATTCGACGGGATTTCGAGTCGGTGGTCATCTTTTCGGACGCGAAGTCTCTGTTGGGCTTTTCGCTTCCGGGGACGGGGCGCCGGTTCATTCTGAAGTATTCGGGAGTCCTCACCTGCGGAAGCGACCTTTCCCGGATCAAAATTTCCGAGCGCTTTGCCGTCAATCGGGTTCGCATGATCGTTCCCCACTGCAGACTGCTGGACCTT
The DNA here is from genome assembly GCA_031272035.1 of Synergistaceae bacterium. NCBI lineage: Bacteria > Thermotogati > Synergistota > Synergistia > Synergistales > Synergistaceae > Synergistaceae bacterium. The sequence continues at coordinate 6,395 of JAISUO010000012.1, read as the reverse complement.
TACGCCGATATGAAGAGCGTCCAGGTCTACGACCAGAGGGCGGGGCTCTTTACCTCCGTGATGCTGGACGACCAGAATCGGGAAATTGCCGCGAACATCGAAGAGGTGCGTCAGGAAACTCTCCGCGGCGACCTTCTGTCCCGCGCGGACGACAACCTGCGGATGATTCTGACCTCGCTGGCGGCTTCCCTGGGCATGGAGGCGGAAGTGACCTTCGAAGGCGACGAGACGACGCCCCGCCCAACCGTTATGGACCGTGTCCTGCCGCTTCCCTCCGAAAGAGCCGAAGTCCCCGCAGTTCCCGCAGTTCCCGCAGGGGAAGCCAAAGACCCGTCGTAGAAACGGACACAACGGCTCTGACGGGCTGTTTTCGAGGATTTCGGAATGACGGAAACGACGGAAGGGAAAACGGGAGAAAAAAAGAAAAAGGTAATTTTGGCGCTGGATGACGCCCCGGCCAACCTTCAGATCATCCAGAACACGCTGAAGGATGAGTTTGACATACGTCTCGCCAAATCCGTGCAGATGGCCGTGACCGCGCTTTCCCGTTCCGTTCCCGATCTCCTTTTGCTGGACGTGGCGATGCCGGAGATGTCGGGGTTCGAATTTGTGAAGATGCTCCGCGCCAACCCCCGCTGGGAGGGTATTCCCGTTCTGTTCGTTTCGTCCTGCGCGTCGGAGGATTTTGCGGCTCAGGCCGACTTCCAGGGAGCGAAGGGCTATATCGTCAAGCCCTTCAATCCGGAATCGCTCCGAAACCTTGTGCGCAAAGTCTTCGACGCCTGCCCCGATGCCTGAGAACGGAGCGACAGGCCGGATATGACGGATCGGGAGCGGGAAAGCCTGCTGCAAACCATTCGGGAGCTTCAGGAGAAAAACTCGGAACTGGGCCGGGAGGTCTCCGGTCTCAGGGATTCGCTGGAGCGCCAGATCGCCTCGGCAGAAATCATCAAAACCCGGGAATCTCTGCGAACGGTGGAGTCGCAGAAGCTGGAAAAGTACATGAAGCTCGTGATGGAAAACGCCCAGAACATCATTCTGCTGCTGGACCGCGACGCGCGAGTGGTATATTGCACCAGAGCCTTTTTGAACCTGGCGGGAATGGCGGATTTCAGCGCCGTCAACGGTCGGGGCATTTACGATATTTATCGGACCATCGGGAAACAGGAACTTGCCGAAAGCGGTATGCGGCGGTTTCGGCGGATTCAGGCGGAAAAACGGGCCCAGGAGAGCAACGTGGAAATTTCTTTTCCCGGAGTGGGGGAGCCGCGTCAGTACACGGTCCACTCCACTCCCATGCTGGGAGACGACGGAAATTTCGACGGCGTCCTCGCCATCTATCACGATACCACGGAGGTGCTTCATGCCGAGGCCGAGGCGCGAACTCGAATCATGCTGGACGCGACCCCTCTGGCGGCCTCCCTGTGGGACGAAAACGGAAAGATGATGGACTGCAACAGAGAGGTGCTCCGCCTGCTGGGGCTTTCAAAAAAATCCGATTATCTGGAACACTTTTATGACTTTCAGCCGGAGTTTCAGCCGGACGGCGTTTCCACGAAAGAAAAAATGAAGAAAATACGGGAGACGAACTTTGGGGGAGAGCCTCAGTATATCGAGTGGATGTCCCGCACGGTTACGGGAGAACTGCTTCCCCTGGAGGTGACCTTCATTCGGGTGCCCTGGAGGGATGGCTTCTGCACGGCATCTTACGCCAGAGATCTCCGTAAAATCAGGGCCGAAGAGGAAAAAGCCCGAACCGCCGCCGAATACAGCCGGGAAATGGAAGTGCAGGCCAGGGTCGCTCAGGCTGCGGCGGACGCGAAAAGCCATTTTCTGGCCTCCATGAGTCACGAGATTCGCACTCCCATGAACGCCATCATTGGGATGAGCGAACTGATGCGCACGGACAACCTCGACGAAATGCAAAAGCGGTATTTTTCGGATATTCGAAAAATGTCCCGTTCCCTCCTGCAAATCATCAACGACATTCTGGATTTCTCCAAAATCGAGGCCGGCAAGCTGACCCTGACTCCCGTGAATTACAATATTTTCACCCTGTTCGACGATATTTCCTCCCTCACGAACTTCACGATGGCCGGCAAGGCTCTGGAGTTTCGAAAAAGCATCGCCCGGGACCTCCCTCCTGTCCTGTACGGGGATGAGGTTCGGGTTCGGCAGGTGATCATGAACCTGGTCACCAACGCCGTGAAGTACACCCGAAAGGGCTTCGTGTCTCTGGACGTCCGGCGCGGGCTGAAAAACGACCGGGATTGTCTGGTCGTCCAGGTGAGAGATACGGGAATCGGCATCAAAAAAGAAGATTTCCCGAGGCTGTTCAAGGCCTTTGAGCAGATGGACAAAAAGAAAAATCAGGGTATCGTGGGAACCGGTCTGGGGCTTTCCATCACGAAGCAGCTCGTGTCCATGATGAACGGGGACGTCGAACTGGAGAGCGAGTACGGCAGGGGGTCGGTCTTTACCGTGTTTCTCCCTCTCGTCGAAGGCGACGCCCGCCAGGTGGAGGAACACCGGGAGATTCAAATGGTCGTCGCTTCCCCCGACGCGCGGGTGCTGGTGGTGGACGACAACTCGGTCAACCTGTCCGTGGCGGTGGGGTATCTGGGAAAACACGGCATTGCGCCGGATACCGCGGAAAGCGCTTCGGAGGCGATAGAGCAGATTCAGGCGGAACAGTATGATCTCGTTTTTATGGATCACATGATGCCGGGGATGGACGGCGTCGAGGCCACGGAGTACATTCGCGCCCTGGATGGCGGGTATTATAAAAGGGTTCCGATCATCGCCCTTTCCGCCAACGCGGTTTCCGGCGCGAAGGAGTCTTTTTTCGCGGCGGGAATGAACGATTTTATCTCCAAACCCATCGATGCCGCCGAGCTGAACCGGGTGCTGCTGAAGTGGCTGCCGCCTCAAAAAGTTCTGAAAAACGCGGCTCAGGTGAGGGAAAAACAGTCTCCCGCCCACCTGGAGCCCCTGCTGAAGCGTCTTGCGGCGGTGACGGATTTGGACCTGAAAACAGGACTTTCCCGTGTGGAAGGGGACGGGGAGGTCTATGTGGATATTCTCCGGCAGTTTTGCGGAGGACTGGACCAGGAGATCGAGGCCCTTTCTTCCTGTGTTCGCGAAAAAAACTGGAAGAATTACTTCATTCGAGTCCACGCTCTGAAAAGCGTTTTCGCCAATCTGGGCAATTTATTTTTGTCCGACTGGGCTTTCTCCCTCGAAAAAGCCTCGCAGGAGGGCGATGGGGAAACATGCATCGCGCAGACGGAGGGCTTCTGCCTGCGAATGGAGCAGTTTCGCCTTCAACTCCTTCAGGCGTCGCTGATGGAGGGGTCCGGCCCTGAAGACCTGGTGAAAAAAAAGGTCACGATTGGATTTTTGACTCAGGAACTGGAAAAGCTCACGGAAGCCTGTTTCAAATGCGATACCCAAAGCATCGACGAGACTGTGGAGGGTTTGCGGGCGGTGACCTTCAGTCTGGACGTCGATGATTTGCTGGAAGAAATTTATGTTTTTGCGAAATCTTTCGATTACGACGACGTCATCGCCAAATGTGAGATGCTGATGGGGCTGCTGACGGAGTGAATCGGCTGAAAGACTGAACTGCGGCGGAGAGGGGACTCTCTGCCGGTTTTGTCTTTGGCGTCAGTCTCAGGCTGGCTTCAGCGCTCTCCTGACTTTGTGCTAGAATTAGAAAATCAGGCGTTATTGAGGAGGAATTTATATATGCCCATGCAGATAGGACTCGATGAACTTCTTTCCATGCTTCTGGCCCGCGTGGATGGAATGGCGGTGGATTCGGAAAATCAGAAGAACCGGTTCAACATCATGTTCCGCATTCTCTATAAAAAAGGATTGATCTCCGATCAGGACGTTCTGGATTCCGTGAAGGAGGAACATCGTATCCTGAAGGAGCTGGGAATGATTGACCAGGAGCCGCCTCAGGAGACTTTGGATGCCGTGGCGAAGGGGATTTTGCTCTGGATTAAAAGCGATACGGCCGCCATCAAAAAAACGATGGAGGAATACGAAAAACGCGTGTCGGACGCCATGGCGAAACAGCAGAAGCCGAAAATCGACGTGGCTCCCGCGGCGGTGCTGAACCAGCTCGACCGGATGGGGGGCCAGCAGGGAGGCGGCAAGAAGCTCATCCTTTAACGCCGATAAGGCGGATAAACGACGAACCTCGTTATGAGTATCCTGAAACATACTTTGCTGAACAGGTTTTTCGATTGGTGGAAAAAACTTTCGGGCCACGGTTTCTGGGTGGCTCTGTTTGATTTTCTTTTACTGTCTTTTGCCGTCTATCTGGGATACGCGATCCGGCTCACGCTTTTCATTCCCCGCGTCAACCTGATCGACTGTTTTCGCGTGATGCGCGCTTTCCCCTCGATTGTGGTGCTCGTTTTCTTTCTGGGCCGGCAGTACAGAACGCTGTGGGCCCAGGCGGGCCTTGAGGACTACGTCCGTTTCGCGCGCCTCTACATTCTGGGGGCGCTGATTTTTGTCTCCATTCATTACGCCGCCTGGTATCATTTTGCCTGGCGTTACGCGCTGGTGCCCCGCACGTCGCTGATCATCATGCTTTTTGCCGGAATGATCTTTTGCGGGGGGCTTCGGGTCTCCTGGAGGCTGGTGCATACGCCGCTTTCGTCGCCGCCCCGGCGGTCCCGGGCTCTGATCGTCGGAGCGGGAGAGGCGGGGACCCTGCTGGCCAGGGATCTGCTCAGGAGTCAGGGAGAGCTGATCCCCTGCGGGTTTGTGGACGACGACCCCCAGAAAAAAGGCAAGAACATCGCTGGACTGTCCGTTCTCGGCGAGACGGAGGATCTTCCCGGGCTCATACGCGGAGGGGAGATCGACGTGGTTCTGGTCGCCCTGCCCTCGGCCAGCGGAAGGAAGATACGCGCTCTCTACGACATGCTGGCTCCTCTGGGAATCAGCGTGCGGGTGCTGCCCAGCCTTCTGGAGCTCGCCGGAGGTCATATTTCCGTAAGCCGGCTGCGGCACATTCGTCTGGAAGATCTGCTGGGACGTGAGCCAGTTCAGATCGACCTCCACAGCATCTCCGCCTATCTGCGGGACCGGACCGTTCTGGTCACGGGGGCGGGGGGGTCCATCGGCAGCGAAATCGTCCGCCAGGTTCTTCTGAACAATCCCAGAGAGATCGTTCTGCTGGGGCATGGAGAGCAGTCTTTGTACCTTTTGCTGGAAAGCATGAGCCGTCTTCCCTCTTCCGTTCCCCTCCGCCCCGTGGTGGCCGACGTGGCTGACGAGACGGCCATGAGAGAGCTTTTTCGGACCTGGCGCCCGCAGGTTGTTTTCCACGCCGCCGCCCATAAGCATGTTCCCCTGATGGAGACCAATCCGAGAGAAGCCCTTCGCGTCAACGCTATGGGAAGCGCGACCATCGCGCGGCTGGCGGGCGAGTTTGGCGCCGAGAGAATGGTCATGATCTCCACGGACAAGGCCGTCAACCCCTCCAGCGTCATGGGGGCAAGCAAGCGGGTTGCCGAACTTCTGCTGGGCGGCATTCAGAAGCGTTTCCCGGGGACGATTTACATGGCGGTCCGGTTCGGGAACGTTCTGGGCAGTCGGGGAAGCGTGATCCCGAAGTTCGAGGCGCAAATTTCCGCCGGAGGCCCTGTAACCGTAACAGACCCGGCGATGAAGCGTTATTTTATGCTGATTCCCGAGGCCGTCAGTCTCGTGGTCCAGGCCGGAGCCATGGGCGGCGGGGGAGAGCTGTTCGTGCTGGACATGGGAGAGCCGGTGGTCATTCTGGAGATGGCGGAAATTTTGATCCGGCTGCACGGCTATCAGCCCTATAAGGATATTCCAATCGTATTTACGGGGATACGTCCCGGAGAAAAACTGTTCGAGGAACTTTTTTACGACGCCGGCTCGGTCCGGCCGACGGCGCACCCGAAGGTTTACGCTTCATCCCTGCTGACCGGGGAAACGGAGACGGAAAATCTGCCTCTGCTGCTGGAGGAAAGCCTGAAGGAGGGCAGCTCCGTTCCTGAGCTTCTCCGGAAAATGGTGCCTGAATATCGGGAATCGGACGGGAAAGAGGACTCAGGGCTCTGACGAGACTGGACTGACAACTGGCTGGGGTGGCTGGATTCGAACCAACGATGGCGGAGCCAAAGTCCGCTGCCTTGCCGCTTGGCTACACCCCAAGACAAACGAAATTTTACCGCAGTATTATCAATCAAAACCTCATTCAAGTCAAGGCGGCGGCTCCTGCCTGTTGTTCGTCTGTGATAATGTCCTCCTGTAACTCGTCAGGGAAAATGTCCGCATGAAACGGGAGCGAGTGACATTGAGCATAGACGAGCTGAAGCGGGTAAAAGTGTTGGAACGTGTGCTGG
>JAISUO010000011.1 GCA_031272035.1 Synergistaceae bacterium | reverse complement strand
CGGTGACCTGGTCCTGGATCGTCACGGGCAACAGGAACGTGATTATCGACGACGACGACACGGGCAAAAAGCATCACGGCGGGTGCAACGCGGGCATTTTGCCGGCCCTGATGGCGCTGACGCTGGCGCTGATTCCGGCCCTGACGGGAAAGAAACGACATTAAAAGAACGTAAAGAACATTAAAAGAAAGACGAGAGGGCGGCCTGCAGGCCGCCCTGTGTTAATGTTATTCAGGCAATGTTATTCAGGCGGGGTAAACCGGGCGCATGGTCAGGCCCGCGGTTTCCTCCAGCCCAAGCATCAGATTGGCGCACTGAACGGCCGTTCCCGCGGCGCCTTTCATCAGGTTGTCGATGGCGGAAACGACCAGAAGCCGCTCTCCGTCCTCGTGCAGGACAAAACCCGTAAGGGCGCGGTTGCTGCCCAGAACGAAACGGGGATCGGGAAGTCTCAGGTGGGGGGGACGCGCCGGGGCGAGAGACCAGAAAGGCTGTCCGGATGTTGCGGGGCGGTAGGCCTTCCAGATATCCGGTTCCTTCACTTTTTGGGAGAGCCGGACCTGGGCCAGCATCTGTACGCCCCGGACGATGGGGGCGGCGGTCATCGTCATCGTAATGGACGACGAATCAAGCCCGCACTCCTGAACGACCTCCGCCAGGTGTCGGTGACGAAAGGGCTCGTAGACGCGCAGGGTGCGGTCGCGGTAGGGGTGGTGCCCTCCCTGAGAGGGGGTGGAGCCGGCCTCGGATGAGCCGACGCGGAGTTCCATGCGGACGTCCGCGACGAGCCCGGCCTTCGCCAGAGGGGCCAGCCCCAGAATCGCGCAGGTCGCGTTGCACCCCACGCCGCTGGACAGAGAGGCGGTTTTCAGCTCCTCGCGATGGAGTTCGGGGAGGCCGTACACGGCTTCATTCATCAGTTGGGGAGCGGGATGCTCCTTTCCGTACCATTCCTTGTAGGCCGCCGGGTCTTTCAGGCGCACGTCGGCGGAAAGGTCGGCCACCTTCACGCCCCTGCCGCGGTAATCCAGAATGGTTTTCCAGGACGCCCCGTGGGGCAGCGCCAGAAAGGCGACGTCCGTCTCCAGTTTCAGGGCCTCCTCAGGCGCGATAAAGGCCAGTTCCGGATAGTCGGGTCTCAGATGCGGGTGAATGGTCCACACCTGCTGCGTTGCCCGGCTGCGCGAAACCGCCGCGATAACTTCCATGTCCGGATGTCCTGCCAGAATGCGCAGCAACTCTCCTCCCGCCATTCCGTTGCTTCCCCATACGGCGGCTTTGAACACGGGACATTCCTCCTTCTTTATTTTCAGCCTTCGTTAAATTCAGGCGTTTTTGTGTTTTCAGAGAAGCCCGACCGCGTAATCGATCATCAGGCCGGCCACGTCGATGCCCGTAGCGGCGACGGACCCGTGAAACTCCGGCTGTCCGTTGACCTCGTTGATCACCCAGCCCGACTCTGTCCCAAAAACGTCGACGGCCAGAAAGTCCCCGCCAATGGCCTTTGCCGTGCGGTTCAAAAGGTCTTCCAGTTCCGGTTCCAGGGCAAAAGGCTCCGGTGTGGCGCCTCTTGCGGTGTTGGTGATCCAGTGGTCGCTGGACCGTTTCATCAGCGTCGCCGTTTTTCCCCCGATCATTACGGCGCGCAGGTCAAATCCATTCTTTTCGACGTATTGCTGGATGAAGAACACGGAGTGGGCCGGACCCATGTGGTCCTTGTGCTCGACGACGGCCTCGCAGGCCTCCCGGTCGGATACCTTCGCCAGAAGCCGTCCCCAGCTTCCGGAGGCGGGCTTGAACACCACCGGATAACCCAGAGTTTCCGCGGCCTTCACCGCGGACTCGGAGGAAAGCGCCACCCGCCAGGCGGGCTGAGGGATTCCGACCCTGTCCAGCAGGGCCGCCGTCGAGATTTTGTCCCCGCAGAGCAGCAGGGTTTCCGACGGATTGATGACCCGAACCCCGCGGCTCTCCAGCAGCTGCGTCAGAGCGATGTTCTGCGTCTGGGAGACGCACCGGCAGAGCGCCACATCTCCCGCCGCCGCGGCAGCGAAGTCGTCGGGCCAGGAAAGTCCGCCCGCGTCGCGGAAGTCCACCTTCAGGGCGCGGGCCTCACATGCCCGAAAAAGGGCCTTTTCCTCCATGCGCAGGCGCGAATAGAAGATATGCAGCATCTGCCGTTCCTATTCGCCCCAGTCTTCCTGAACCTCCGGCGCTTCCTCCACCGCCAACGGGCTCAGAGACGTTACCTCCAGCTCGATTCCGCAGTCGGCGCAGGTCAGCAGTTCCCCCTCCATCACGTCGGTCGCCACGTTTACATCCCCGTCGCACACGGGACATTTGACAACACCCATCAAAAATTCCCCCTGTTTTGCATGTATATCTCGATTTTTCACCGGCGCGCCGGCAAAACGAGAATCGAAGGGCCCCTGCCAGCAAGCAGCGAGCCCTCCTGAATGGTGGAATGATAAACTAAGGTTGCCTTCTTGTCAATGAATAAAATTAAATTTCACTTTTTCCCAGTTGACCTCCAATTAACCTCAAAAAAAGTCTGTGGGTGTCGGGGTCATTGTTTTTTCGCTTTGGCTTCGATGCTTTTCATCAGCGTATCGAAGGAAGCGTTGAAGGCGGCCACTCCGTCCTGCAAAAGTTTCAGGCAGACGGCGTCGAGGTCGATGTTCAGCGCGTGGAGCCGCTGGAGGCGGGTCGTTGCGCCTGTCAGGTCGTCTTCCAGCAGGCAAAGGGCTTTTCCGTGCTCCATAAGGGCCGCGAGGGTTTTTGGAGGAATGGTGTTGACGGTGTCGGGGCCCACGAGGGTCTCCACGTAGAGGACGTCGGAATACGCGGGATTTTTGGTTCCCGTGCTGGCCCACAGGGGCCTCTGGGAGCGGGCGCCGGCGTCCGCCAGTTTCTTCCAGCGGGGGTTTTCGGGGTTGAAGACCGTTTTGTATTTCTGATAGATCAGGCGCGTGTTGTCCACGGCGATATGGCCTTTCAGGGCCTGTTCGTCCTCTCCTGGAGATTTCGCGAGCAGGGCGTCGACGACGGCGTCGATGCGGCTGACGAAGACGGACGCCACGGACGCGGGCGTGAGAGGTTCTCCCTTTTGCGCCAGCTTTTCGAGACCTTTAAGGAAGGCCTCGGCGACGGCGGCGTACTGCGCGCCGGAAAAAATCAGCGTCGCGTTGACGTTGACGCCGCAGGCGATGCACTCCTCAATGGCTTCGACCCCCTCGGAGGTCGCCGGAATTTTGATCATGACGTTGGGGCGCTCAAGGGCTTTGAAAAGGCGCTTTGCCTCGGATACGGTGGATTTTGGGTCGGAAGCCAGCATGGGGTTGACCTCCAGGCTGACGTAGCCGTCCCGTCTGCCGGTCCGGTCGTAAACGGTGCGCAGAATGTCCGCCGCGGCCCGTACTTCCCGCAGGGTGAGCGTTTCGTAAATGTTGGCGGTGGACTGTCCCTCCTGCGCGAGGGAGCGGACGTCCCCGTCGTAGTCCGTCGTCGCCGCTATGGCCTGTTCGAAAATCGCGGGGTTCGTCGTAACGCCCCGTATTCCTCTGGAGACCCAGTCTGCCAGCCCTCCCTCCATCAGAAGTTCCCGATTTATGGTATCGAGCCAGACGCTTTGTCCCAGTTCCGCAATTTTGTGCAGTATTGTTTCGTTCATTTGTGTTTTCTCCTGAAAATTTTATTCGACCAGCAGGACGATCAGATCGTTGACGTTGGTTCCCGTCGGGCCGGTAATCAGCAGATCGCCCGAGGCGGAGAGCGCGTGCCAGGCGTCGTTGTCGTCCAGCATCTCCTGGGGCTTCAGCCCCTTTTCCTTCAGACGCCGAACGGTTTGCCCGTCGACGATGCCTCCGGCGGCATCCGTGGGGCCGTCCGTTCCGTCCGAGCCCGCGGCCACAAAGGTGACTCCCTCCAGATCCCGTATGCCCAGCGCCGCGGCAAGGGCCATTTCCTGACAGCGGCCGCCTTTTCCGTGACCCTTCAGGTGAACGACGGACTCTCCTCCGCCGATGAAGGCCCGCGGGTGCTTTCGCGTCCCCCTGGAGCGGACGGCCTCCCGGGCGAGAGCCGCGAAAAACGCCCCAGCCGCCGAGGCCTCACAGTCCAGCGTCGTGGTCAGAAGCGTCGTCTCGAAACCCCTGTCCTTCAGAATTTTGCAGGCCACGTCGCACAGCACGGAGACGCTTCCGGTGATCTGGGTCGTGACGTTGTCGATCTGCTTGGGGGTCTCAATCTGCAATTTGTCGAGGATGTTTTGGGGCAGGTTCAGCCTGTAGCGGCGCACGATTTCCAGGGCGTCGTCGCGGGTGCTGAAGTCGGGGCAGGCGGGGCCGGAGGCGATGCTGTCGAGCCGATCCCCCAGCACGTCCGAGAGAATCACGCAGCGGACCCGGGCGGGCTGGCAGGCCATGGCAAAACGGCCTCCCTTGACGGAGGAAATCCGCTTGCGCAGGGTGTTGATTTCCACAATGTCCGCGCCGCAGGCCAGCAGTTGAGAGGTCATATCCGCGATGTCGGAAAGAGAGATGCCCTCCTGGGGAAGTTCGAAGAGCGCGGACCCCCCTCCTGACACCAGAAACAGGACGGTGTCCCGCTCCGACAGGCCGTTGAGCAGAGACAGCGCCCGTCGGGTCGCGTCCAGGTTGCGCTGCTCCAGAAGGGGATGGGCCGCCTCGAAAATCTCAAGCCCTCCGATAGGGCCCATGGAGTGCCCGTCCTTGGTAATGACGCAGCCCCGCGTGATCTGTGACCCCAGGAGCTCATGAGCGGCGCTGGCCATGCGCCACGCGGCCTTGCCGATGGCGATGAGAACGACGGTTCCTTTGACGGGTTCCGCGGTGAGCGCCTCCTTCACCGCGCTCTCCGGCAGAACGGACTTAATGGCGCTTCTGGCGACTGATTCCGCAATTTCACGAACAGGCATGGCGCGTCACCTCTCCATTTCGGTGAATTTTTTGTGAGTTATACGAGGGTATTGTCCCATATTTTGGCTTTCGCGTATACTTCTCAATTTATACCCGTCATCTTGTGCCGCCCGCGCTGTCGGGGAGGGGGAGAGGGAGGGCCGAACTGCCCGGCTTCTCTCTGTAGTTGCTCAGAATCACCAGCTTATCCGCGACGGACCGGCTTTCAAAAAGATTATAGACGTTTTTGGGCAGAGACGTCAGGTCCTGTCTGCTTTTTTTGATCAGCATGAAAACCCGTCCCGAATCGCCCCAGATGCGGTTCAGATCGGATATTTGCAGGATTTTCTGATCCTCGATTCCGTCGATGGGGAGGGTGTTCAACAGGAGAGAGTCCCGCGCGGTGTAAAAAAACAGGGACGGACGATTGATCGCGTACTGCAGCACGACGTCCTCCCGCTCCAGGTTGCTTTTCAGAAAGCGCCCGGCATCCCGAACCGAAACCTCCTGCGCCAGCAGGTCGAAGGCTCCGGCCAGAGGAAGCAGACTCAGCAGCGAGATCGTGCAGAGGTGCAGGAGCGCCTTGAAGGGCCTGCGTCTGAGGGTATCGTACCAGCCAAAGAAAAGAAACGCGAGGCAGAAGCAAAACCACGGAACGACAGAGGGGGCCGTCCCCTTCAGCCCTGCGGTTCCGGAGTGGACCGCCCGGATGAGGCCGGCAAGCAGAAAGGCGCTGAGGTACAGCAGCTCGAACAGAACGGCCCTCTGAAAAGGCAGGAGCCTGCGATTTTCCAGTGCTTCCGAAAAATGAACGCCGCAAAGGGCGGCTGTGGCGGGAAAAGCGGCGAACACCAGCAATCCGTCGCCCGAAAACAGGCCGAAACACAAAAAGACGATGGACCAAATCGACAGAAGAACGTCCTCCCTCCGGCTGGGGAGAACCTCACCCTCCCTCAGGGCGGAGAAAAGTCGGGGCAGAGTAGTGGAGAGGGTTTCCAGGCAAAATCCCGTCCAGGGGCAGAAGCCGGTTATGAACAGGAGCAGCGCCGGAACGAAGGTGTTGAAGGCGGGGGAGGGGTTGAAGCGCATCGCGGCCAGCAGGCCGGGATTGTAAGAGCGAAGCAGAAGCAGATAGCCTCCCGTCAGCAGGCAGGTCGCAGCCAGTCCCGTCCGGTGGAGGGCGGCCTTCAGAAGGAAACGCTCCTGTCCGGTCAAAAGGGCGTACAGCAGAAGAGACAGCCAGGGCAGAACGATTCCCGCCGGCCCGTAAGCCAGAAAGGCCAGAGCGGCGGAGACGTGAAATATCAGGAAAAAACGGCTGTCCCGAAAAGCGTAAACCAGCCCCGTCAGGGCGGCGGAGAGCAGACAGACGTAAAGAGCGTGGGGGGAAGCGAGCTGGGATACGCTGTAGGCCAGACAGCTCGTTCCCGCGATGACGGCGGAGAAGTTGGCCGCGGACTCGTCTTTCATCCTTCGGGAAAGGAACCAGGTCGAGAGGGCCGTTCCCACCGCCGCCAACGCGGGCAGGAAGCGCACGGCAAACTCGGACCATCCGAAGACGACCAGCATCAGCGACTCCAGCCACCAGAATCCCAGGGATTTCCCTCCCCAGGGCAGATCTCCGGCCAGAGGGGCAAAAAAACTTTGACGCGCCACCATGTTCAGCGCCACGGAGGAGTTGACGCCTTCGAGAGGGTCCAGAAGACCGTGATCTCCTATCCCGCGCAGATAGAGATACAGGAAGGCGATCAGAATCAGAAACGCTGTCTTGCGCGCCGAGGGCAGGCGTGACACTCGAGCTGTCCGTCCGTGCCCCGTCAGGGTCGTATGTCTCCGGGAGCGACGTCGAGAAGCGAGCACCCGAAGAGGGTAAACGCGCAGTCGTCCAGGGGGAAAGGATGCTGTCCCACGTAAACGCCGTCCAGTTTGACGAACATGCCGGGTTTCAGCGAAGCCACGCCCTCCGTGCGGGAGGGGTCGTAAAAAATGGCCAGAATATTGTCCTTCGGGCTGGATGAAGGCACTGTGGAGGTCCCGAATTTCACCACGTAGCCTCTGTTGCTCAGGCGATCCACGGAAACGACCCATCCGCTCAGCACGATGCGCCGGTCCCGGTATTTCAGGTCGAAGGAGGCCGCTCCCCGGGCCATTTCGGCGGTGAGAGCGTCCACTTCCACAACGCCGGCTTTCTGGTCGGCCAGGCGTTTGGCCGCCTGCTGCGCCACCGCATCCAGCTGGGTGTAACCTTTTTGCACCAGAGCGGTCAGAAGGGCGGACGCCTTCTCCAGATTTTTCGCCCCTCCGTAACCGTCCATGTAGAAGTACGCCAGGATGCTGTCGGCGTAATCATCTCTGCCCTCGATCGCTTCCAGTTTTTTGCGCCATTCCGTCGGATCGGGGTCGATGTTGCCCGCCCCGTTCAGGGAAAAGCTGGCCAGCTGCGCAATGGCCCGATATTCTCCCCTGTCCGCCGCCTTTTTGTACCAGCCGGCCGCCTTGTCCACGTCTCTGGGCAGCCCCTCGCCGTAATCGTACATGACTCCGATGGCCGTCATGCAGCGGGGATCATCCGACGCCACCAGCCACTGATGCAGAGCCTCGGCGTAGTCCCCTTTTTTACGGGCCTCCAGCCCCTCTTCATAACCCGCTTCGGCCCCCGCGCACAGAAAAAGCGCCGCAAGGCCGGACAGAAACATCAGAAAGTAATTTTTCATTGAATCCTCCCTGAGTTTTCCCAAATACTCCTGACCCTCGTTATTATATCGCTGTTTGGCTTTCCTCTCCCAGGATTTATTGACCATCTGTATTTAATAAAATATAATTTTAAAAAATTTAATTTTTGATCCTGTCGAGGAAAGAATTTTGCCGTTCGACGAAAAGCAGAGAAAAAAACTTATCGAGACCTGTCACGCCCTGCCTGACGAACAACAGGCCGCGCTTCGGGTTTTATCCGTCATTTACATTTCGGTGTCCACCGCGGATTTTCTGCGGATTCTGCAAAAGGTGGACGCGGAGGTCCCCGGAGCCGCAACGGGATGGTCCGAACGCTCCCTGAAAGACCTCCAGGGAATGGTGGAGCGGTGGAAGCGGCTGAAACTCATGGAAAAAACCGCCGACGGGGACTGGGCGTGCAATCGGCTGATTGTGGAGGTGGCCGCCAGGGAGGCTCTGGCGAGAGGCGATTTTGTCCACATCGACAGGATCGTGAGAGGCGCCCTCGACATTCGGGAGGAACGGACCACCTTCTGCTTCGAGTCCCCGACCCATTATCTGCGGGCCATGCGGAACGCCCTGTACCGGTGCGATCTGAGAACGTACGAAAATGTCCTTGCCGCGTCGGTTTACGAGCAGGAGGACCGCCACGGGCGGACCCTCAAAGACGTGGATCCGTACCTGGAGATTCTGGCCAATCCGCCGGACAGGGAGATTTTCCTTTCTCTGCCGCCGCGGATGGGAAAAGGGGCCTTCGAGTCCCTGCCCTGGAAGCTCCTGGACGACCCTTCCTGTTTCAGAAAAATGTGGGAGATCTTCGGCGCGTATCGGGAGAAAAATCCCGACGAGTTCGCCATGACGGCCATCTGGGCGGACTGGACGATCCTCTTTGGAAACATGGAGGAAGCGGTACAGGCGGCAAAAAACGCCGCTCTTCCGGACGCCTTCAGCATGGCCGCGCTGGAGGCCCTGACCCGCGGCGACCGGGACGAGGCTCTGGCCTTTTACGAAAAGGGGCTGAAGGCCCTGCGCAGGGCCGCGAAAAAACGCCGGGCGGCCTTCTACTCCTGGACGAGCTTTTTTTATCCGCTTCTTCTTGTGAGAGATGGCGCTTCCACGAAAAAGGCGAAGGACTATCTGAACACGGCGCGGGACTTTGGCATCAGCGTCACGACCTTCACGCCTTTTATCTTTTTGCGGACCCTCATCGACCCCGACTCGAAAAAATCCGGACTTTTCGAGTCCATGCGACTTTTACGCAATCGACCGGAGCGGGCGCTGTACGTTTTCTTTTTCGTCCTCTGCGCCTTCTGGATGGATTTGGACCGGACCCGCCTGGAGTGCAGGACGCTGACGCAGGAGACCTTCAGGGAGATTGAAGCCCTGGGCCTGCGGTTTCTGGCGGAGGAGCTGGCCGTGCTGATACGGGAGCTGTGGCCGGAGGATGAGAAAAATTACAGCCATGTTCGCGTGCCGGCTCATCCTCTGAAGGACCTGATGTCCTCCCAGAGGGAGTGGGAACGGTCCCTCACCGAGCTGTCCGGCATCGGCGTCCGGGGAGAGGCCGCAACCCTCAGGGGAGCCAAACGCTTCGCCTGGGAAATTTCCTGGTCCTCTCTGAAGGGCGTTCCGTACCATATTTCTCTGACGCCTCTGGAGCAGACCCTGCAAAACTCGGGCTGGAGCAAGGGGAAAAACGTCTCCCTGAAGCGCCTGTACCGCAAAATGGAGCAGATTCCCGGCATGACGGAGCAGGATCGTCGGGCGGCGTCCGCGATCAGGGAAGAGCGCGGTTACTTCGGCGCGAATTATTATATCGACGCTCCTCAGGCTCTGGAGGCGCTGGCGGGGCATCCACATCTCTTCCGCGGGGACGACGGCGGCCACGTGGAGGTGGCGTCGGACGAACCCCGGCTTCTGGCGATTTACGAGAACGGAAAATATCTTCTGGAACTGACGCCCTTTCCGAAGGGAAAAAACGCTCCCCAGCGAGTTATTCAGGAGGACGGGCACAACTGTCTGCGCGTCACCCGTTTCGACGAGCGCCACGTCCGCATGGCGGAAATTCTGGGGGAGAACGGGCTGATCGTGCCGGAGCGGGCGCGGGAATCGCTGCTGAAAACGCTGGAAAGCCTGGTCTCCATCGTGACGATCCACGCCGACATCGAAGGCATCGGGGTAAACGCGGAGCAGGTGGAGGCCGATTCGCGCATCTGCGTTCAGATTCAGCCCTCCGGCGACGGCCTCGACGTGGAGATGATCGTGCGCCCTCTGGGGCCCAGCGGCGTTCCCTGCCGCCCCGGAGTGGGGGGCAGCAGCATATTCGGAAGGGTCGATTCCCGCCGCATTCAGGCCCGCCGCATTCTGGAGGCGGAAAAAGACGCGCTGATGCTGACCCTGCGGAGCTGTCCCATCCTCATGGATGCCGAACAGGTCTCCGACGAGCGGTGGAATCTTTCCACTCCCGAAATGTCTCTGGAGTTTCTGATGCAGCTGCGGGAGATGGGGGATTCGGTTGTGGTGGAGTGGCCGAAGGGGCAGACCATGCAGGTCCGGTCCCAGGTGTCCATGTCCGCCATGAACGTTTCGGTGCGCAGCGTGCAGGACTGGTTCGCGCTTTCCGGCGAGGTTCGCGTGGACGAGCAGACAGTGCTGAACATGAAAGACATGATTCAGCTGCTTCGGGCCGGCTGCGGGCGCTTTCTCCCCCTTGGGGGCGGGCAGTTTCTCGCCCTTACGAAGGAGTTTCGGCGGAAAATCGAGGCTCTGGCCGCCCTGGGAGATCAGCGGGGAGAGGAGCTTCGGGTGTCGCCCCTTTCGGTGGGCCTTGTCGCGCCTCTGATGGACGAGGTGGGAGCCTTCCGGAGCAACGCCGACTGGGAGCGTCAGCTTCGACTCATCGACGAAGCCGCCGCCCTGAATCCCGCCTTGCCCTCCACCTTCCGCGGGGAGCTGCGGAACTACCAGATGGAGGGCTATCAGTGGATGTCACGGCTGGCCTCCTGGAAGGCCGGAGCCTGTCTGGCCGACGACATGGGGCTGGGCAAGACCATCCAGACCCTTGCCCTTCTGCTGGCCAGGGGAAGCGGAGGGCCGGCCCTGGTGGTGGCCCCCACGTCGGTTTGTTCCAACTGGCTGGACGAAGCGCGCCGTTTCGCTCCGGCCCTCGTCATGAAGGAGCTGCGCAACGGAGACCGGGAGCAGACCCTGAGCGACCTGGCGCCCCTGGACGTCATCGTGACGACCTACGGCCTGCTTCAGAACGAGATCGACCGGATTTCGGACGTCCACTGGCACACCATCGTTTTGGACGAAGCCCAGGCCATCAAGAACATGGGAACGAAGCGGTCCATGGCGGCGATGAAGCTGCATGGGGACTTCCGGGTGATCACCACGGGCACTCCCATCGAAAACCATCTGGCGGAACTCTGGAACCTCTTCCGCTTTCTCAATCCGCATTTTCTGGGGTCGCTGGACAGTTTCAACCGCCGCTTCGCCGCGCCCATTGAGCGGGACAACGACCCCGAAGCCCGCCGCCGCCTGAAAAAGGTGATCCAGCCTTTCATTCTGCGCCGCAGCAAGGAGCAGGTGCTGGAGGAGCTTCCGCCCAAAACGGAGATCACCCTTCGAGTGGACATGAAGGATGAGGAAAGAAATCTCTACGAAGCTCTGCGCCGGAGCGCCGTGGAGGGGTTGAATACGATGGCCGCCGCGGACCAGCGTTTTCAGATTTTTGCCGAGCTGATGCGACTGCGCCGCGCCTGCTGCAACGCCTCTCTGGTCATGCCGGAAGGAGAGTTCCCCTCCGCGAAACTGGAGGCCTTCGGTGAAATTCTGACGGATCTGAGGGAAAACGGCCACAAGGCTCTGGTGTTCAGCCAGTTTGTGGACCATCTGACGATTCTCAGGAAATATCTGGACGAGGAGAAGGTCGGCTATCAATATCTGGACGGAAGCACCCCGCCTCAGGAGCGGAGCCGGCGCGTCCGAGCCTTTCAGTCAGGGGAGGGAGACTGTTTCCTGATCAGCCTGAAGGCGGGGGGAACGGGGCTGAACCTGACCGTGGCGGACTACGTCGTTCACATGGATCCCTGGTGGAATCCCGCCGTGGAGGAGCAGGCCTCCGACCGCGCCCACCGCATTGGTCAGGATCGTCCGGTGACGGTATACCGCATCGTCGCGAAGAACACGATAGAGGAAAAAATTGTGGATCTGCACGCCTGGAAGCGGGACCTGGCGGAAAGCCTGCTGGACGAATCAGGCGTTCCCGCAAGCCTCAGCTCCGAGGAGATGCTGGCCCTGATTCGGGAGACCCGATGACGAAAATCCTCTTTCTCTCAGAAAACACTCGCGTTTCCTCCTGATTTCTAATTTACCCTTTCCCCTATTCCACGACGGTCCCGTCCGGCGGGCTGACGGCCACGGGGCGATCCGGCTGAGGCGGGGGCGGAGGCAGATTGTCGGGCATGTCCGCGTACACGGGATCTCGGAGAACCCGCAGTTCCACCTCGGTTTCCAAATCTCCATAAAGAAGCCCGCAGCGTCGTTCTTCCCGGCTTTTTCCCGTGGAGCATCTCCTGCTCCTTTCCCTGGAAATTTTCCTGCGTCACCATCGCCAGATCCGCACTCCCCACCGCATACTCCGTTCCAAGGCCCGGATTGGAGATGTTGTATCCGCTTCCATCCTCAGCTTCCGCAAACAGTGTCATAGGCAGGGATTCGTTTTCCGTAACAAATAAAGGCTTGCCATCCCGTGCTTCCTGAAAATAAATTCGCTTCAGCTTATCGGCGGGGGGCATCACGGACACGGTCACCTTTCGTCTGAGAAACCTTCAGGTTTATTGTCTGCCTCTCAATGAGCACCGGATCATCGTTGCGGTCGTCATATTCTTCATTAAATTATGCTAAAGTGATGGCATGTCTTGCTTCAAATTGACATGAGACAATAATCATACAAAAAATGAAGGTCGCTGTGTGCAGGACAGCGACCTTGATGAAAGGAGATGTTGCGGAAAATCTATAATAGGAAGAGGCCGAAAATTTCAAAATTCGATTTTGATCGGATCCTCTTGTGAAGAATCCTATCACTCCTCCAAAAATGTAACAGGCATTTTAACGGAGTATATCACTAGGGATTTTGACGGATTCTGCTTCGCCGTCAGACCGAGGGGGTACGTCAGCAGTGATGACGCGCCAACTTAAACGAGTGTTAGTGCAGAGGCTGGTGTAAAGATATGGAATCCCCCCGTCCTTTTTTCGTGAATCAGGAACGACTGCCGGAGAGTTTCGGGACCCCGGCCTTGCCGCCCTTGAGTCCTCCCGCCGCGAACCCGGCCAGGATGTTGGTGTCAAAGGAGTAAGAAATTTCGGCTTCTTCACGCTGTCGTTTGAAGGCAAGACGAACCATTTCGTCCAGAAGCCGCGCGTAAGGCATTCCAACGGGCTCCCACAGGTAGAAGGACAGAGAACCGGGGATGGTGTTGATCTCGTTGATCCAGATTTCTCCGCTCTCTCCGTTCATCAGGAAGTCCACCCTGGCGACGCCGTTGCAGCCCAGCGCCTGAAAAGCCTTTTGGGCGAGCTCCCGAATCCGGTCGCGAAGGTCGGGGGGAATCTCCGCGGGCAGTTTCCTCTTTGCAGCGCTCATGCCCTTTTTTGCGCCGCCGTCCCCCAGGTATTTGTCCGCGTAACTCAAAATTACGTCGTGGTTGATGGGTTCCTCGCACTCGGAAGCGGTCGCGGATTCCTGATCGCCCAGAACGGCGCAGTTGATTTCTCTCAAATGCGGTACGGCCGATTCCACCAGAGCCGTTTCGGCAAAGTGGAAAGCGTAGTCCAGAGCTTCCTTCAGTTCTTCTTCGTCGGCGGCCCTGCGGATTCCGACACTCGACCCCAGGTTCACCGGCTTCACGATCAAAGGCCAGGAAAAAGCGCTCCGGATCCGGGCAAACACCTGCTCTTTGCCGCTGTACCACTCTCTGGCGCGAAGCCGCAGACCGTCCAGAACCGGCAGGCCGTTGGCCTTCCAGATCGTTTTCATGGCGTACTTGTCCATGCCCAGCGCCGAGGCCGTCACATCGCATCCCACGAAGGGAAGGGACAGGGTCTTCAGATACCCCTGGAGGGCGCCGTCCTCCACGTTGGTTCCGTGGGTGATGGGAAACGCCAGGTCGATCTCCGCCTGAACGGAGTTGCCGAAGCGCTTCATGGGGTACTGCACCAGCAGATGCCGCTCTCCCTCCGAATACAGAAAAACCCTCCGGCTTTTTTTCAGAAGCGCCGGAATATCCCGATATTCTTCTATTTTGCCGACGTCTTCTCCGGTGTACATCTCCCCGTTTTTGGCGATGTAGACGGGAACGACGTCGTATTTTTCCCCGTCGAAGGCGTTAATGGCCTGTATTGCGGAAATAATGGAAACTTCGTGCTCTACGCTCTTTCCACCAAAAAAAACTCCCACTCGAATTTTCATCTGTTTATCCTCCCCACGCCGGTCGCTCTGACCACCTGTTTTTCGCTTCAGTTTCAATATTCCAGTTTCAATCTTCAGTTTTAATAATTATCCGGAAGGTCGTTTTCCAGCAGGACGATTTTCCGCTCGCCGTCCGTGTTCAGCGAGGCAACCCTGGCAAGTCCGGCGGCGAGGGTGTCCTCCACGTATATTTTATCTTCGGGGTACCCGGCTTTTTTCAGGCCACTCAGAATATTTTCCGTCTGAAGCTTCCCGATAAGAATCACGAAGTCGCAGACTTCCGCGGCCTGAGCGCCAAATTGTCCGGCGAGCTCGTCCTGCCGGCTCCCCAGTTCCACCATGCCGGGCGTCACCAGTATTTTGCGCCCGTCGAACAGAGCCAGCGCGTCCAGCGCGGCCTTCGCGCCGGTGACGTTGGAGTTGTAGGCGTCGTCGATGAGAATGTCTCTGCCGCTGCGGATCAGCTGCAGGCGGTGAGGGACGGGCTCCAGACGGCGCACCCCAATGACGATGTCGTTCCGGCCGACGCCCAGAAAATCCGCCGCGGCCACGGCCATGACGATGTTTTCGACGTTGTGCCTTCCGATCAGCGCCGTCTCGAAAGCCAGGTTCTCCCCGTCGGGCATCGTTACGAAAAAGGAGCTTCCCCCGGCTGAAACGCCGACGTCGTGCGCTCGGTAGTCGCAGTCTTCGGAGAACCCGCAGGCGACGCTTTTCATTTTGGGGCCGCTGTCCGCGCGGCGATTCCGTTCGGCCCGAATGCAGGCGTTGTTGAGGTTCAGGAATGCGGCGCCGCCCTCAGGGAGCGCGTCGGCCAGCTCGAATTTCGTCCGGACGACGTTCTCCAGGGACCTGAAGGACTCCAGATGCTGAGGCCCGATGGAGGTGATCACCCCGTGGGCCGGCTTCACCAGGTCGCAGATTTCTTTGATGTCTCCGACGTTTCTCGCGCCCATTTCGCAGATGAAAATTTCGTGCCAGGGCTTCAGGTTTTCCCTCACGGCCCGCACCACGCCCAGGGTGGTATTGTAATTTTCCGGGGTCATCAAAACGTTGTACTTCATCGAAAGCAGTTTATGCAGAAAAAATTTTGTGCTCGTTTTGCCATAACTTCCGGTCACTCCCAGAACCAGCAGCTTCGGGTGATCTCTCAGCAGCCGGCGGGCGTCGTCCACGTAACGGTTGTTGATCCATTTTTCGAGGGGGCTGTTGACGATGTTGGCCAGCAGGATGAAAAAAGGCGTGAGCATGTGCAGAAAAGCCAGCCAGAGGCCCCAGACCGCCAGGAAGGAGGCCGCGCCGTCTCCTCCCGCGTTCGCAAAGGACGGAGGCAGGAAGGCAAGGGCCGAAAGAAGAACCGCGTGCGTCGTCAGCAGCCTTTTGACGCGATTCGTGTACACCAGAGGTTTCTTCGCGGGATGGGATCGGGCGTACAGGAACTGCGCCAGAGCCTGTCCCGAAAAGCAGACGAACATCGCGCCCGGCGCAATCTGTGAATTGAGCCGAAAAATCAGCAGAAGCGGCAGAAGGAGAACGTTCCTTCCCAGCCAGCCGCGCCTGTGTCCGGCGAGCCAGCGAAGCTGAATCCCTATTTTGTAGGAATTTAACTGGAACATGTGCAGCGCGTGCAGGGTAAAAAGGCAGCAGCTGAAAAGAAACGCGGCGGACACAGGCGCGGTAGTCAGGCTCATGACGCGCTCTTCAGGCCGAGAAAGGAATCCAGCACTCGGCCAAAGATAAAAGGCTGATCCAGAAAGGAATAATGTCCGGCGTTTTTCAGAGTGACCAGCCCCGAATCAGGCACAAGGCGCTCCATGAGCTGCCCGTCGCCGAGGGGGGTCTCGCGGTCGTTTTCTCCCCAAATCAGAAGAGTTGGACAGGAAATGGAGGACAAAAAGGGCGTCAGGTCCTCGTTGATAATCTTTACGAAACATTCGCGCATTCGTGGAGACGCGTCGCGGTAGTCGGGAGAGGCATTTCTGCGCCGCCAGCTCTCCAGAAGGCCGGGAAAAAGTTTTTCCGCGGCGACGAGGCGGGCGACCTGCCGAACGCCTTTATAAACGGCCAGCCGCAGACGCTTTTTGAGCGTCATTCCGGGGCGGATTCCCGCGCTGTCCACGAGAATGATTTTGTGGAGGCGCAGGGGAAGCGTTTCTGAAGGAGGCGTTGCGCCGGACCTCGCCGCCAGCTTGATGATGATCCGGCCTCCGAAGGAGTGCCCGATCAAAACGGCCTCGCGGATGCCGAGCTTCTTCAGAAAGGAGCGGACAAAATCCGCGTAATCGTCCACTCCCCAGGCCGCGGGAGGTTCTTCGCTGCCTCCGAAGCCGGGAAGGTTGGGAGCGCAGACCCGACGGCAGTTCGACATGCGGTCCAGAAAGGGACGAAAAATCGAAAACTCCGAGCCCCAGCCGTGCAGAAACACCACCGCGTCTCCGGTTCCCTGGTCGTAATAGCGAAGGTCGAGACCTTCGAGTTTCATTGTTTTGACGCCTGACGTTTCATCGCGCATTTTATCGAGGCCCATCGCGTTCCCTGTCTCTCCGTTCAGTCTGTGCTTTATTATACCCTTCGAATCGCAGCCTCAGAACAGCCCGAAAAAAGCGAAACGCCCCCTCCGGTAAAATCCGGAAGAGGCGTCGCCTGTTTCAGAACAAATCCTGATACGTTTCGAAGTTTTTAGTAACCGATCTGAACCGCGATGTACAGGAAAATGAGGGACATGATGAACATCATGAGCATAAGGGGCCAGAAGAACTTATACCACCTGCCCAGAGGGATTTTTCCGTAGGCCAGGAAGATGTAGAGAGTTCCGAAGGTGAACCAGCCCATGTTCGCGATGCCGTCTCCGAACTGATAGGCCAGGGTCGCGGTCTGACGGGTCACTCCAACCATGTCGCAGAGGGGGATGATGATGGGCATGACCGCCATGGCCTTGCCGCTGCCCGAGGAGATAATTCCGTCCATGAGCAGGATGATGAGGAAGATGGCCACTGCGGAGCCGTAGGGAGAAAGCCCCTCCATGTACGCCGCGAACCAGTGAATGGTGGGGTCCAGCAGAGCGGTTTTGTCCAACATCCACTGAATGCTGCGGGCCACGCCCACCACCAGCGCGCCGGCCATGGCGTTTCTCGCTCCCGTCATGAAGGTCGTGACGAAGTCGTCAATGGAAAGCGTGCCGATGATGCCCGCCAGGATTCCCGCCGCGAAGAAGACCGCGCTCAGGTCGTTGATTCCCCACCTCCAGCCGGAGTTGGGAGACATGCCGTAGATCGAGACGGCGAAAGCGGCCACCAGAACCAGCAGACAGGCGAGATGTTTTCCCTGAAGTTTCGTGTCGCCGCCCGAGTAGCTGACCCGCAGGTCCGAGTCGTCGATTCCGATCATGTAGGAGCGCGAGGGATCCTTGTGCACCTTATGGGCGTACCACAGAAGGTGAGCCATGCCCACGACGCAGAAAATGAGGTACACGACGAAGCGGTATCCGAAGCCGGAGAACATCTCCAGTTCCGCCACCTGATGGGCGACGCCGACGGTATAGATGTTGGTGGGTCCCACGGCGAATCCCACGAGGGTGCCCAAAAAGACCACGCCCACAGCCGTCATGGCGTCATAGCCCAGCGCGAGAACCAGGGGAACCACCAACGGAACGAAGGGAATGGCGTTTTCAGCAAAACCGAGAAATCCGCCGAGAGCGGAGAAAAACGCGAACAGCACGCCCAGCATGATCATACTGCTGCCTTCATGCTGTTTCGAGTAGGACACCAGCTTCGAAACGCCCGCGGAAATCGTTCCGGTTTTGTTGAGGATTTCAATGGTGCCGCCCGTGATGAGGATGCAGAACACGATGCTCGCCGCCCCGATCAGTCCGTTGGGAATGGCGCGGAAGACATCGATGAAGGCGACGGATGTCCTGTCCACGGGATGATAGCTGTTGGCTATGACCAGCGTGCGACCATTGACCACCTGTCGCTCATAGGCCCCCGGCGAGACGAAAAACCACGCCACGTAGACGAGAACCACCACCGCAAACAGAATGAAAAACGGGTTTAAATCCAGACCTTTCTTCTTTGCTGCTGCTGCCTCCGACATAACGTTCCCTCCCTGTTGCAGTTTTCTCCCAACACCTCTGTCCGTCAGCGCCGTCACTCGCTTTACGTCATATTGCATATGGCCGGAAACAGGCTTCCGGAAAAGAATAGGGAGTTAATTATGCTTAAATTTAACACCCTAAAAAGATAAAAGTAAAGTCTTAAATTTAAATTAATATTGTGTATTGAAATTAAATTTAGAAATTTTACATAAAACGATAAATATTAAGCAAATGCCAGCGCGTTGCTGACGTGGACGCAGATTCCCACGGGCAGAGTTGCCAGGTCCACTCGAAAGGCGGGGTTGTGGAGGTTGGGCGGATCTTTCGCCTCCGGAGAGGAGCAGCCGATCCAGATGAGAGCGCCGGGGGCCTTCCGGAAATAAGCCCCTGCGTCCTCGCCGGTCATGAATGGCCTTTCGTACCGCACCGCGTTGTCCTTTCCCAGGGCGTCCGCGACGTTTTTGAGGACGAAATCCACCATCTTCGGGTCGTTGACGGTGGGATGGTAGCCCTTGTCCCGGAAATACTCGCATTCACAGCGATGGGCGGAGCAGATTCCCTCGGTCAGCTCTCCTATGCGTCGGGCGACGGTTTCCCGCACCTCCGTGGAAAAGGCCCGGAAGGTCCCCGACATCTCAACGGAACCGGGGATGACGTTCCAGGAGGAAGAAACCGTGTGAATTTCTCCCACCGTCACCACGCAGGGGTCAAGGGGGTCCAGTTCCCGGGCGGGAAGCAGGTTGAGAGCGGCCAGAAGCTCGGAAAGAGCCGGCGTCGGGTCGATGGCGGCCTGGGGCATGGCTCCGTGCCCGCCTCGTCCTCGAATGGTGATGACGAAGCGGTCCGTGGAGGCCATGGCATCCCGGGACTGAACCATCACCTTTCCCACGGGGTACAGGGGGGTCACGTGGGCGGCCAGAGAGGCGCTCACTCCCTCCATGACGCCGGCCTCGATCATCAGGGCGGCTCCTCCCGGCATGGGGCCCTCTTCCGCGGGCTGAAAGACGAAGCGGATGTTGGCCCGCAGTTTTTCGCGATGCAGGCTTAAATACCGGGCCGCGCCCAGCAGCATGGCCACGTGGGCGTCATGGCCGCAGGCGTGCATTTTGCCGGAGACGGTCGAGGCATAATCAAGACCGGAGGCCTCGTGAAGGGGCAGAGCGTCCATATCCGCGCGCAACATCAGCATCTTCGCGTTGGAGTGCACCAGGAGATCTCCCGTAACGCCTGTTTTTCCCACTCCGGTTCTGATTTTCTCCAGCCCGAAAGACTGGAGCTCCTGGGCGATGAAGTCCGACGTGGCGTGTTCCTCAAAGCCCAACTCCGGGAAACGATGCAGGTGCTTGAAATAATTTTCCGCTTCTTCCCGACAACTTTCCACATCCCTGAGCGAAACCATTTTCTTCCCTCCGTTTCTTCTCCGTTCACCGTCCGGCGATCCGCGGGGGCGACCGCAGGTCTGCGCGGGCAGTCTCCGTCCCTCCGGGTTTTATACTGTTTTCTGCTGCCGCGGCAGGCAGGCGGCGCAAAGTCCTCGAAACTGCACCAGAACTTCATCGACACGTCCCGCTCCCTCCGTAACCGGGGGAAAAATCTCCTTTTCAGCGGGGACGTCCTCAATTGCGCCGCAGCGGGTGCAGACAAAATGCCAGTGCTCCGTCAGGCGGGCGTCGTAGACGTCACAGGCTCCAAAACCGGTCAGGCGCTTCACCAGCCCTTTTCCGGCCAGCAGTGAAAGAGCCCGGTAGACCGTATTCAGCGAAACCGCCGGCAGTGACTCCCGTATGCTCTCGTAAACCTGTTCCGCCGTAATGTGGTCCCGGCAGTCGGCTCTTTCACGAACTTTTCTGTAGACGGCAATGCGCTGGTTCGTCATTTTCAGGCCCGCGTTTCGGAAAACGCTCTCCAGTTCCTCAATGGGAACCGACTGAGGAATTGATTTGGAAATCGCTTTGGAGCCGGCGTTTCCGGTTTTTTTCGAGCCCCTTCTCTTTTTTTCTTCCGTCCTGTCTTCCGTCCTGTTTTCTTTCATTCTGTCTTCTCTCATCCCGTTTTCTCTCGTCATAAATCGCTCGTCCCCCTTTACGGGTTCGCCTCCAGTGCGATATCCCAGCCTTCCGGCGTCTCTCTGACGTCTCTCACGATGTAAAGCCTGTTTCCTTCTTTTTCTTCTTTTCCGGCGGTCTGGTCCTGAAGCTCGCAGAGCCTGCGGGAAAGCGGGTTCATGAAAAACGCCTCCAGGCTGCTGCCGATGCCCCGCCCTCCCATGGAGAGGTCCGAACAGGCCAAATCGGCTATCCGGTCCAGAGTATCGCCGTCAAACCGTATTTCCAGTCCGTAGCTGTCGCTCAGGCGGAAAAGAACGTTATCCATCATCCGGTCGAAGATTTTGCGGGCCGTGTCCGCCCGGATGAAGTCGAACACCACGATATTTTTGCCGAGGCGATTCAAAATTTCCGGACGATTGATCCGATACCTGAAAAAGTCGTCGATGGCCCCGCCGATTTTCTCCGCGATGCGGGAATAGGGCATGTCCGGCGTCACCCGGGCCCGCTTCGTCCCGTCGGGAAGCTGCTCGAACATGCCGAGATTGCTGGTGAACACGATCAGGCTCTCGGAGAAGTACACGGTTTCCCCCCGTCCGGAGGTCAGGCGGCCGTCGTCCAGTATCTGGAGAAAGATGTCCAGAATCTTCGGGTGAGCCTTTTCCACTTCATCGAAGAGAATCACCGAAAAGGGATTTTGCCGGACGGCGTTGGTCAGCTCGCCTCCCACGTCATATCCCACGTAGCCGGGGGGCGCCCCCAGGAGGCGCTGGTTGGCGTGCTCATGGCCGAATTCGCTCATGTCGAAACGGATGTAATGGGTGGAAGAGCCGAAAATCAGCTCCGTAATGGCTTTGGCCAGCTCGGTTTTGCCGACGCCGGTGGGCCCGGCGAGGAACAGGATGCCCTTCGGCCTCTGAGAAAATCGCGAAAACTGCGCCCCCGAAAGGTTGAACCGGGAACGCTTCAGGATGTCGGACGCGTGCCGCACCGCCGCGGTCTGCCCCATGACCCGGGACGACAGAAATTTCTCCGCTCCCAGAATTTTTTCTCTGTCGAGCTTTTCCCACATGTTCTCCTGAATACCCAGTTTGTAGCGTCGGATGGTGTCGCCGATCTGGCCGAAGGGCAGCTGTTCGTGCCATGCCATTTGAGCGATGGCCGCGATTTCTTCCGCCAGAAGCCCCGTGGTCTGATCCCGGAAAAGCGCCAGATTCGCCCGGCGTTCCTCTCCGTTCAGCGTGTCGTAGCCCGGAATCTTCGGGGACACGGCCTCCACCACGCAGCGCCGGACTTCGTTGTCGGGCCGGGGAATGGGAAGCACGCGGATTTTCGGGTTATCCAGCGTGTACCAGGGGGGCAGGTCGTTCTCCTTGTCCATAATCCAGAAGACGGGGTTGTAACGGGGTCGGGGGCGTTCTCCGTTTGCCGGAGTCAGAGGCGCCATGCGGGGGACGCTCTCCAGGGACAGGCGGAACATGCGATAGAAAAAGGGCTCCGTGTCGTTTTCGCAGAGGTCCTTCAGTCGGGATGCAAAACGCAGGAGAATCGCCGTGTGTCCCAGAGAGCTCTCCGTCAGAGCCGTCACAATCTCCGCCGCCCGTTCCAGCGTCGCGGGCAGCGCTCCGGCGGAGGGGAGGGTGTACCCCGTCAGCCGTTTGAACAGTTCGACATCTCCGAAAAGCAGGGAAAAACCCGTCAGGGGCTCGTACTTCACCGTCAGGGCGGCCCCTCGGTTCGTCAGAAGCTCCTTCAGGCAGTCCGGCAGTGACAGCGTGGTCATGCCTCCCGTCAGGAGGGCGGGAAAAACGTCGTTCACGTTGCCGTAAAGCAAAAACTGGGGTTTGATCGCCAGAAAACGGTCGATCTCCCGCATCCATCGAGGACTCGTAAAGGTTTCTTCTTCAAAAAGGCTCATGGCCGTTTCACCCCTTCATCAGCGGTTTTTTCGGCCAGAGTCGGCCTGCGGAGCTTTTCCTTCCGGCGCTTTTTCGCGGCCGGATTACGGTCCACCACCACCAGAACTTCGGACTCTTCCGGCTCCTGACGAACCGGCAGGTCGAAAGGAACGCCCTGTTCTCTCATTTTTTCGAGAAAACGGTCGAAATCCTCACACCATTTTTTCCCGACCTCCAGGTCCTTTTGCCTCTGATACGCGCCGGCCGCGTTTTTTTCCGCCTCGTCGGCCACAGTTCGCACCAGGCGGACGGCGACTTCTCCGTGATTTCCGGCCCGGATCATGACCTGATACCCCTCATAGGGGGACTCCAGGTACTGCACCCGATCCGGGGCCAGAGCGGAGAGCTCCGCCTCTGAAGACGTCCCGTCCGGGGGGACCGCGCCTTTCGATGTTTCATCCGGTGTTTCATCCGTGAGCAGTTCGTACCCCAGTTCGTTCAGGACGTCGCCCACTTTTTGCGCCAGAAGGGCATCGGCGATGTCCTCGTTTTGGGAGAACACGAAACGGCAGACGTCCTCGTACAGGGACATGAAGGCTTCCCGGTCAATGTATTTTCCGCCGCACAGGGTTTCGCACCGGCGGGAGAGGGCCTCCGCCTCCCGTGCAAAATCCCGGCCCGGAATTTGGGCGGCCTGCACCAGGGTGTAAAGCTCCTCAAGTTTTTCACGGAAAAGCCCCGTCAGGGCCTCCCGCTCACGAAGTCGGGAACAGGTGACGCGAACCTGACGGCGCAAAAGGTCCAGCCGCTCAGGAAAGGGGGTGTCGGCGGCAAGTCCCTCCAGAAGTGGACGCAGTTTTTCCCCCTCCCAGGAATCCATTTGGGCGATACGGTCGGCCCGGTCGCGAATTTCTGCGATGCAGGCCCGAATGTCGTCCTGGGGCTGGCCCCTTCCCGCGAAAATTTCTTCCGCCGGGTAAAGCGTTTCTTTCAGGGCGTCCGCGCCCTGATCCGCCGCGATGGAGGCCAGACCCTCCATCTCCGCCAGTTCCTCCAGAAGAATCTGAAGGTTTGAAAGTCGCTCGGAGGCCGACAGCCCCTCCGGGTTTTTCAATTTTTTCTCCAGCCGGTCCAGGACGTTTTCCCAGGAGGGAATCTTTTTCTCCCGCAGCAGCGACAGTTTTTCCGCCGCGTCCTTCTGTCGCCGGCGGCACTGTTCCTCGTCCAGCGCCTCTTCACGGCAGCGGCGGCGCAGGCTGTGAAGTTCCGCCAGGACGGAGGCCGGGTCGTCCCGCTCCAGCCGCCGGTCCAGGTTCAGCCGGAAGTTTTGGAGCTCTTCGTTCAGTTTTTCTCTGGCGGCGCTTCGATCGCGGTCTCGCGGTTCTCCATCATAGCCCGTTTCCGCCGAAATGTCCTCCAGCATCTTTTGCTTCAGCGCCGCCAGGTTTCCGGCCTTCGATTTGAAAAAAGACCCTTCAAAACCGGCCGCAGCCGCTCCCATGCCCGCCGAAAGCAACAGGGCCTGCAGGAGGGAAAACGATCCGTAGGCCGCGATCACGCAAACGCTCATCGAGATTTCACCTCTTTATCATGGAGCGGAGCCGAGCCAGCCGGCGCATAGCTCCGAGATTCTGGAAAAAATGCCCCTCATGCGGCGCTGAAAAAACATAAAATACGCGCAGCATCCGGCCATGACTCCCGTTGCCGGAGGGAACAGCCGGGGGAACGCGGCGAGAAACAGGTTGAAAAACAAAAACGTTCCCAAAACGGCGAAAATCGGCAGGACAAGGTAATAGTCGGGATTTTTCCGCTGCCGCGGGTTCTCCTCGCCGGCCTCTTTGCCGGAATTCCATCCCGGCGTCCGGTTTCTCTGAAGCCTGCGGAAAGCGTGGGGATCCACCGTGAAAAGCGCGGCGACCAGCCCTCCCACCACGGCGATGATGAAAACCGTCTGAAGGAGAAAGGCCCCGCCCACTCCCGCGACAAGGTGAATGATCCACAGAACCAGGGCTCCCGTGGAACCCCATACGAGATACATGACATTTCTTCCCTTCTGCAGAGTCCGGCGCGTTCGGAAAAGCTCGGAGAGCCGGGCCAGAAAAAGGGTGTCTCTGGGGCCGATCTTCTCGTTCCTCAGAGCCCTGAGACGGCTTAAAGCCTTGGAAACGGCGGCGCTCTCCAGATCGCTGCGGCTGGGCAGAAGGGCATCCGGGCTCTCCGGAGGCAGGGGCAGGGTGTCCAGAGCCTCGATGGCCGCGCTCAAATGGGCCATCACCGCGGGGGTGTGGCCGAGGCAGATCACCCTGGCATGAGCTTTGTATTCCTCGAAGGACATGTCTCTGGTGGCGAATCCCAGCGGTCCGCCGCCGCTTCCCTGTGGGATCAGAAGGCCCTCGTCCTGCAGTTCGTTCAGGCGTTTCAGTCCCCAGGCGAAGGTTTCGGAGCTGTCGAAAGCCCTGCGGATGCAGTCGGGGATCAGATAAAGCACGTCCAGATTGGCCAGAGTTTCGCTGCGGATGGGAGCCGCGCCGATGTGGTTCAGCACGGAGAACAGCCCGATTTCGTTGTCGAGGTCCACGTCTTTGGGCCAGATAAAATCCTTTGGGGAGGCCGCCGCCTCGAAGCAGGCCCACTGCTCTTCCGCCGTCCTGTTGAGCATGACGGGGAAAATCGCTTCCAGCACGGGATCCTGCCGCTGAGTGAGCTCCGTGTATTCCTCGTAGAGCGTCTTCAGAGTTCCGTCGCCCAGCATACGCACGATCCGGCCCTCCGAGTATCCCGCCTCCCGTCGGGCCACGCGGGACAGGAAAAGACGAAGGTTGTTGGCGTCGATCACCCGCCCCAGGTAGACAAAGGGCCCCTTCACGAAGGTGTGTACGAAGTGGAACAGCGCCCGTTCGGAGTCCATGGTGTCGGCCGCGTTCCCCAGGTCCACCGCCTCGTCGAAAAGCATGTTGTTTTCCATCCACTGCCGGATATAGCGGAGATACTGCGCCGCCATGGCCCAGGGCTGATCCCGCTGACAGATGGCCGCCGCCAGTTCCTCCAGAGTGTAAAGATCCCGTCCCTCGAAGCGGAAGGGCTGCGTTTCCCGTTTCGGAGCGAAAGCGGAAGGGGCGGGGGCCTCGTACCAGACGGGGATGTCCCGTTCGCCGGCCAGCCAGCGCAGAACCTCGGCGTAACCCCAGCGTCTGACGTCGTCTTTTGTCAGCAGGCCCTTCAACAGCAGCCGCCAGTTGTCGTCCAAAAAGGAGGGGATCTCCACGTTCCCCACGGTGAGGCGGTGAATGATCTGGGAGTCCATCAGCCCCTCCAGAGGGTGAGCCCCCGCCAGAAGCTCCAGAATGATCATCCCCAGCCCCCACCAGTCGCAGGGGCGTCCCACCATTCGGCTGAAGGCCTCCGGGGCCCAGTACATGGGAGTTCCCTTCAGGGTGGTCATCTTTCGGGAAACGTCGGAGGCCACGATGGAGGCGATGCCGAAGTCCGTCAGCACCAGGTCCACGGGGTCGAGGCTGCGAACCAGCACGTTTCCGGGTTTGATGTCGCAGTGGATAATGTCGTTTTTGTGGAGGCAGTGGATCGCCTCCGCCAGTTCGGAAACCAGGCTTCGAATGAAGTCCGGACGGCGCTTTCGCTCTTCCGGTATATCCTTCAGGGAGCCCAGTGGAAAATATTCCTGCAATTCGTACCAACGGCCGGTCTGCTCGTCGAACCCCGCGTCCCTGAATACGACGAAACATTCGCTGTGAGCCCTGCTGATCTCGCCGATCCGGTTCAGAACCTCGATTTTTGGCTCCATGCGGTGTCTGTAGAGTTTCAGGATGTGACGTTCGCCCTCCCGCTCCAGGATGTAAATGTCGGCCTCCGCGCCTTTTGTGGGCAGCTGCTCCAGAACGGCGTACCCCCGGAACGTTTCCCTTCCGTCGATTTTCGCGATTCCGGACGGGGAGGGCTCGTCGGGGGACGCGAGAGTTCCCTCCCGAACCGTCAGTTCTCCGGCCGGCGGACCCGCTTCCCCCTCCCGAAGGGTTTGTTCCGCGTTGTCCCGGGACGTTTCCCGGATGGTGGCGTCCGTGGTTATCTCCGCCATCGGGGGCGCCCTCCGGGAAACATTCCCAGCATGAAGCGGAAGAATCCGTGCCATCTTTCGGCCCTGGCGGGTTCGAGGCTGTCAAAGGCCGACAGAAAGGCCACGAAGGTGACGACGCTCCACAGGGACAGCGCCAGACTGAAGGTCCCCAGCATGGCGTACAGCCCCCTTATGAGCAGATAAGTTCCGAATGCGGCGGCGGCCTGCGAAAACAGAAGGCTCCATGGCACCCGCAGAGTCAGAAAAAGGGTTCTGGCGATCACAAAGACGGCGAAAGCTGCCGTCGTCCGCCAGGCGGCTGAGTTGAGGTCGAAAAGAAAAGTCCGGCCCGGCAGGGTTTCCGTCGCGATTCCCGAGTACAGGGAGAACACCGAACACAGAGTTCCGCCCGCAAAGGACAAAAGCACCAGCATCGGTACGCCGATGAGGACCGTCGCGAAAAACGCGGGCCGTCCAAAGTACTCTTTCAGCATTACGCACAACTCCCCGCAATTTTCTTTGGAATATTACACTTCAATAAAATCGCATTTTGCGAAATTAACAATAGTATTTCATGATTTTTATTCTACTTCATTTTCGGCCTGTTATACAGAGCGCGTCCCAGAAAGAGAGCTCCTTCGAACAGGAGATAGAGAGGGACGCCCAACATGACCTGAGAGGCGACGTCCGGGGGAGTCAGGACGCCGGCCAGAAAAAAAATGAGAATGACGACGTGGGGGCGATAACGGGCGACGCGCTCGGGAGAGACCAGCCCCACGGCGAAGGCGGCCAGCAGAAACAGCGGCATCTGGAGCAGGAGCCCCGAGGCCAGCATCAGGTCGAACAGGAGTTTCAGATAGTCCTTCAGCCCCCAGAGGGGTTCCACTCCGTCCCCCGCGCCGAAGGACAGAAAGAACCTGAACACCGGCGGGGCCATGAAGCGATAACACAGCGCCGCCCCCGACGCAAAAAGCAGAGGAACCAGAAACAGCGCCACGGCGGCGTAACGGTATTCTCTGCCCCGGAGGCCCGGCCAAAGGAACAGCGCCGTTTGCAGACAAAAAAACGGAGTCGTGAAAACCACTCCGGTCCAGACCGACAGGGAAAGGTGCGTCATAAATTTTTCCGCCGGGGCGAAGGTATGGAGCTTCACGCCGAAACGGGCCACCGGCTCCGTCAGAAAGGCGGCGAGATGGGCCGAAAAAAAGAAAGCCGCCAGAGATGCCGCGAAAAACACGATTAAAACGGCAATAATCCGTTTCCGCAGCTCTTCCAGATGTTCTTCCCATTCGTCCATGTATAACGGTGTCCTGCGGGGTCAGACGCGCTTCGTTCCGCCGTTGTCCCCGTCTTCCGCGTTTCCCTGAGCTCTGGCGCCGGAATCGGTTTCACCGTTCTTCATCCCGTTCAGGCCCGCCCGAAATTCCCGCAGGGCGTTACCCGCGGCGCGCCCCACCTCGGGAAGGCGCTTCGGTCCGAAAAACAGCAGCAGCAATATAATCAGAAGGAAAATTTCGCCCATTCCCAGGTTCAAAGCACGTCACTCCTTTTGTGTTTGCATTTCGAATTTTACGACCCGTCAGGTCTCAGATTCAGAACTCAAATTCAAAACTCAAATTCAGAACGGAAAATCGTCCCCTGAGGCCGGAAGCGAGGGAAGACCTTCGTCGTCGTCCTCGCCGGGCCGCATTCCCGGAGTCCGGACCTGTACCGCCACTCCGCGCACCGCGAAAGCCTTCGGCAGGGCCGGACAGACCTGCAGACAGCCGCCGCATCCGATACAGTAAAGGGGGTCGAAAACGGGGGCCGTCAGGTTCGACCCGTCCTTCAGCGGTTCCATCCGAAGGGCGTGGGTGGGGCAGACCTCAGCGCAGGCTCCGCAGGACTCCCGTCGGGTGATGACCACGCAGTTCTTCCGGTGAAGGTCCGACAGGGCGATTCTCGTCCGCCGCTTCTCTTCTGCGTCGTGAAACGGGCGCAGGGCGTGAGCCGGACAGGCGTTGGAACATTCCCTGCAGTTGTACTGACAGTAGCCCCGACTGTAATCCAGCTCCGGCCAGGAGGTTCTGTCGATGCGGACGATGCCGGAAGGACAGGCCGCGACGCAGGCGCCGCACCGAATGCAGCGGGACAGAAAATCCTCCCTGTTCCCAGCGCCGGGGGGCATGACGTTTTCCATAAACTCCGGTTCAGCCAGGCCCGCCTCCCCGGAAGCGGGCTCCGCGGCGGCGCCTGCGCCTGAGGAACGCAGCGCGCGGAAGGTCGCCCCTCCCAGGTACAGCAGACCGGATGCCCCCGCGAAAAAAGCCGCTCTGTCATGAAAAATCTGAAAAAAAGCCCGACGTTTCGACGGGGAGAGACTTCCCGCGCATCCGTAGTCAAGAGCGCCCATCGCGCAGTGCGCCGCGCAGTTCAGGCAGAGGACGCAGCGCTCCCGATCCAGGGTTTTGTTCGACGCGTCGATGCAGCGCATGGGGCAGAGAGCTTCGCAGTTGCCGCAGCCGACGCAGAGGTCCGGCCGCAGGGTCATGCCCAGGGGAGCCGTTCGGGCGCACAGCCCGAGGAGAGTCCCCAGGGGACACCAGTCGCAGAAACGGCGTCCCTGAAAGAAGGCGAACCCCAAAACCGCCCCGAACATTCCGAGAGCACCCAGAAAGAAGGGCCCCACAGGCTGTCCGGCGACGAGGGCGTATAAACCGCGGACTCCACGGCCGAAATTCGACAGAGGATCCATCACGACAAACAGCGGCCACAGTGAAAAAATCAGCCCGACTCCGGCCAGCGCCGGCAGGAAGTATCGAAGCCGCGAGGGGGGAGCGTACCGTCCCTTCGCCGCCAGTTTCAAAAGGCCGCCGCTCTTCCAGGCCAAAAGCTGCAGGGTTCCGAAGGGGCACAGAAAAGAGCAGTACCATCGCCCCAACAGGAGGGAAATCAGCAGGATCCCCAGAACGACGAGACTCGTGACGCCGCCGGACATCAGCGCCCCCGTGAACTGCGCAGCCGTCAGATCGGCGCGAAGGTCGCTCCACATCTGGCGGGAGGAGGTGAACGTCCGGAGGAAAAGAAGGAGAATACCCAATGACACGAATATTCGGCACCAGAAGAACATTCGGTATCCGAGACGTTTGCGTTTCGCGGCGACGGCCATGTTTTCGAAAACCTCCGCAGATTAGCAGATAAATTGCAGATTAAATTAAAGAACGATCCGGTCGATCCTGAGTTTTGTCAGGTCGATTTCTCCAGCTCCGGCCTCCGCGGCGAATCGGATGTGAGGGACGTCGGCGGGCTCGCGCCCCAGCAGTTTGGCGGAAGCGGCGTCGGCGGCCACGATGTCCGGGGAGAGAATCTGCATTTTCATCTCCGCCACGTCGGAAGCGGAACCGCCTCGAGGGCCGTGCCGGGTGATGACGCGCCAGGCGTCCACGACGCTGAGATCGGGTTTTCGAGCCTGAAGGAAGTCCGCAATGCAGTTCTGAAGGCCCTGAGCGTGATAATCCATGCGGTTCCACACGCAGCCCATCAGATTTTTCATGGCGATGCTGACCCCCGCTCCGCCGTGATGCTTCAACACGGGCACGCTGACAAGGACGTCGCACTCCAGAAGGGTCTCGTGAATTTGGGTCGTTTTCAGAACCTTTCCCTTCACGTCGATTTTCTGATAATATTTCGCGTCCTCCGAGGGCGCGTAAACTCCTCCGGCCGATTTTACGGCCGCGCCGATTCCGCTGCCCGCCAGAGAATTTTCCCAGTATTCAATGGAGTGATCCATCACCCAGACCCGTTTGGCCCCTCCGTCCAGACAGTGCTTTACAATGCGCGCCACCAGAGCCGGCGAGGTGTTGGCCGCGCCCTCCAGAGGCGTGTCCCAGGAGATATTGGGTTTGATCACCACGGTCTGTCCAGGCTTCACGAAACGTCCAATGCCCCCCAGCGCCGCTATTCCCCTGTCGAACATGACCTCCGGAGCGGCTCCCTTCAAAGCCACGAGATCGGGATATTTCTCCTCGGCCAGCGCCTTTGACAGGCCGTTCCGGAACCCCTTCGGCAGGAAGAGCAAACCCACTCCCAGTCCGAGATTCAACGATTTTTTCAGAAACTCGCGCCGCTCCATCGATGCAACCCCCTGTCCCCATGCCTGTATTAGTAGATTTAATTTTGAGTCTTTACCCTTTCGTATTGTAAACTACTTCACGTAACAAATATGGAAAATTTGTGGGAATTTTGGTGACCGCTGTGAGATAATAGAGTTCCGTGAGAACGGTGCACTTTGCGAAAAATCGATAAACTGGCTGAACGCCTGAGCTCTGAGTTTTGATAAGTTTGGTGAAATCCGGCACGGAGGTAAGGCGATGTGGACTAAACCGGATGAGGAGGATTTGCTCCCTCTCTTTATGCAGGAAACGATGGGACTGTGCAAAGCCGTGGCAGTATATTTTGGAATACCCCTTCTCACGGCGGCGATGCTCCTGCACGCTCAGGGAAGGTCCCTGAGGTTTCTTTTGCCATGGTACGGTCAGGTGCTGCGGTCCATTTTCACGTCCCAGAATCTTTTTTATCTTTTGCACGTGGGGCCCGCGATGATAATGAGATTCGTCAGCGGAAAACGTTTCAGCGGGAAAACGGCTGTGACTGTCGCGCTGTGTTTTGATTTGCTGGCGATCCTGATCGTCTATCCTGTTCGTCCGATCGTTCAAAATCCTTCGCTCTTGAAGAACATTTTTCTTTTTGCGGCAATTCCACCTCTGCTGACCGCGTTTTGTACGCTGCGCATCAATCGTCTGCAGATTTCAGGGGGACTGGTAATTCTTGTTTTTCTCGGTCTGTTGTGTCAAAAATTTTTTTAGGAGGCAGAGTCATGTTCGGCCGTAAGCGACGC
This sequence comes from Synergistaceae bacterium, assembly GCA_031272035.1. Classification (NCBI taxonomy): domain Bacteria; kingdom Thermotogati; phylum Synergistota; class Synergistia; order Synergistales; family Synergistaceae; species Synergistaceae bacterium. The sequence continues at coordinate 4,065 of JAISUO010000011.1, read as the reverse complement.
GAATACGAATCATACGAGCAGGAAGACGAATCACAAAATTTCTGGAATTCCGGAATGACCGGTAACCGGGAAGAATACGAAAAATACCTGCTTATCAAGCAAAGCCTCGAAGACGGGCGTGTACGGCGAGGCTCCCGACGAAGACATGGGAGGTCCCGTACAAGGAGCGGAGTTTCTCTGTTGGCGTTCTATCCGGGGATGAAACTGGGGCTGCTGTTGCTGCTGGTGGTCAACGCCACGGAGGTCGCCGTGGCCTGGGGACGTCAGAATGGCTCTTTCCTTCAGTCGGCGATTTACTGGGGCGTCGCGTCGCTTTTGATCTTCTGGTATTACGCGCTGAGAGACGCGGGCAACGGTTCTCTTGTGATTTTCGACCACTATCTGGGGGGGCTGCCTCTCCCTCGTTCTCTGCCTTTTTGGGCTTTTTTGCTGGGGTGGGTGTTTTCCGGTTTGGACCTGAGCAATTTCAAAGCCTGGGTTCCCTGGATTGAAACCGTATCCCGGTGGTGCCGGTATCCCATCAACTGCACGGCGTTTCTAACCATGGATTTGCCCCGTATTCCGCTTATGGTTCGAGCGTTTGGAACGATTTTGATGGTGGGATCCGGCTGTCTCATTCTCCTGGACCTCTTTGCGGGCCGTTGGATTGGAGAAGACTAGTCAAAAGGTTGAAAATTCCCGTTGCAACGGACGGCCTCTTTATGAAACGGAGCCTTTTCCCAAACCAAAGGAGAAGGCCCCGTTTTTTGAGTCATGTCAACAGAAATATTGCCCTGCCTGAATCTTCACGTCTCTAAGAATTTTTCTGGTAAATCACATCCAGGATCGTTCCATCCCGATATTCTACGAGACCGACTATTTTTTCTCCCATTTGAACCGGAGCGGGTTTTCCGCTGATATTTTCCGCCATCTTCTTCAGGTCTCGAATATCCACGATGGGCAGTCCACCTTTACGAAGGTTTTCCGTCAGTTCCTTTTTCAGCGGATTGACGGCAATACCTCGTTCGGTCACAATGACGTCGATCGTCTCACCCGGCGACGAAACCAGATTGACACGATCTACGATCATAGGGATGCGGCCCCGCAGAAGCGGGGTAACAATGATCGACACTTTAGCCCCGGCAGCCGTATCCTGATGTCCGCCGATTCCGTGTAACATCACGCCGTCGGCTTCAGAAGTGACGTTGACGTTGAAATCCGTGTCTATTTCCGTGGCGCCCAGAACGACAAAATCCAGCATCGAGGCGACGCAGCCTTTGGTATGAAGATTGGCGTAATGTCCGGCGCTCATCTCCAAATGACCGGGGTTTCGAGCCAGAGAAGCCACGGCTTTCAGGTCGAACGACTGCGTATCAAGCAAAGTTCTGAAAAGTCCTTCTTCAAGCATATCGACAAAATATCCCGTAATTCCTCCCGAACCGAAGCTTCCTGTAATACCGTTCCGTTTCATTTTTTCCCGGACGTATGCCGCCGCGGCCAGAGAGGTTCCACCCGCACCGGCCTGGAAGGAAAATCCATTTTGAAAGAAGCCCGAATGTTCAATAACCTGGGCTGCCGTTTCGGCAATACGCAGTCGAATCGGATCACGGGTAATTTTTAAAGTGCCGGAAACGATTTTTTCCGGTATTCCTATTTTGTCGATTTTTACCACCCAGTCCACCTTGCTGTGGGGGATCGATATCGGTGCGGCAGGAAAATCTACAAGATTGTCCGTCACGGCAATGACGGTTTTGGCGTATTCGGCATCGACCATCGGATACCCCAGGGCGCCGCAGGCAGAAGGGCCGCCGGTGCCGTTGATATTTCCTGCCGCGTCAGCTGTGGGTGCTGCGATGATGGCAATATCGACAGGCTCGTCTCCCGCTTCGATTGCCCTCACCCGTCCGCCGTGTGACCGGGCCACGAAAGGTTCCCGGAGCTTTCCGGCGGATATGGCACGTCCGACAATTCCGTCAATTCCGCCGGAAATACGACGAACGATTCCCCGTTCAATATCTTCACATAAAAACTTCTGACAGGGGAAAACAGCGGAGGGTGCCAGACGCAAATCCCTGATTCCCAGTTTTCGGATGACGTCAAAAACCTGCTCCATCACCAAATCTCCATCCCGCATGTGGTGATGGAAGGACAATGTCATTCCATCACGTATTCCGGCGCGCTTCAGGGCCTCTTCAATAGAAGGGAGAAGTTTGTCGCTTTCGGAGGCGCGGTGACACGGAATTTTTACGGGAGCTTTGTTTCCCTCCGGCACAGTGGCGTAAGCGCCTGCAAAAGGCTTGACTTTGCCGTACCCTTCCAGCTCTTCCGGAATCAGACGACCGATCGAGTTCTTCAACATTGATTTCACCTCGTCTCCAGTTTAACGCCTGCGGCCTGTGCCATCTCAATGACCTTTCTGGCGCGAATCTCAACCGGAGCGTCGATCATTTTTCCGTTCAGAGAAACAACTCCAGCCTGTCGCCGGTTTGCTTCCTCGATAGCCTCGAGAACTCTCAGCGCATGTTCAATCTCTCTGTCTGACGGAGTGAAAACTTTGTTGATAATTCCGACCTGACGGGGGTGAATGGCGAATTTTCCGTCATAACCCATATTCATGACATATACCGATTCTTCAGTGAGTCCCTCGTCGTTATTGATGTCCGAATAAACCGTATCCAGGGCCTGAATACCAATTTTTCTGGCGACAACAACTATTTTTTCACGAGCATAAGTAAATTCTGAGGGATTGAGTGTTCTTTTTGCCCGCAGATCGGTTGCGTAGTCTTCGGCGCCGAACTCAAGGCTGACCGTTCGGGAACTGGCCTCTGCAATTTCCTCTAAATTGTAAATTCCGTTTGCCGTTTCTATCAGCAGCATCAGTTTTGTGCTTCCCCTGGGCAGATTATTTTTTTCTTCTATTTCGCCGATCAATTGATCCGCTTTTTGAACATATTCCGCACTTTCGGCTTTAGGAAGACGGATGCCCGCAGGAGCGCAGGGAATAATGGTTTCCAAATCCTCCACAGCAAAGGGAGTCGTCAGTGCGTTGATGCGCACAGTTATTTCCGTGTTTTCGAAATCGATTCGGCGCAGCGCATTTCGCACGAGGATTCTCGTCGCGTCCTTTTCGTTCACCGCGATGGAGTCTTCGAGGTCAAGCGCTATAGTATCCGCCCCATAGAGCGCTGCGTTGAACATCATTGCGGGATTGCTTCCGGGAATGTAAAGGCCGCTTCGACGCAGTTTGTTGTCTCCCATCGCTCACACCCCCTTTTTCAGCGCAAGTGCCCGCCGCGCCGCGGCTTCAACTCTGGCGCGAACCGTAAAGTCCAGCGCGCCCCGGTCCTGAATTTGAACCAGAGCATTTTCCACACGAAGTTCCGCAAGAACCTCTTTTGTGGCATCCTCTATCGCTTTGCCGAACATCTCCAAAGCAGGGCTGTGGATTTCTATCTCCAGACCCTGTTTCCCCTTGTCCAGATAAACCGTTGCCATCAGGTCACAGGACTCCAGAGTTCCAGCCCTTCCAAAAAGTTCAGTCGTCGCCAAAATCTCTCAACTCCTTTTGTATTTATTTAATGAGAGAATTTATCACACACGCCTCTTTTAAAAAAACATGCGTAAGAGAATACTTTGAATAATCAGTATCAGAGCGCCGCCCAGGCGGGAGGACATTTGCGCGAAGGGCATCAAATTCATTCGATGCGCGGCAGACAGGCAGGCGACATCACCAGTCCCTCCCTGATTTGCCATACAAAGCCCCGCGGTGAGGGCCGACTCGACAAAGTAAAATTTCACGAGCATTCCGACCGCGCCTGCGGCGAAAGCGGCCGTGGCCACCACTGCCAGGCAAATGACAAAGAAGGAGACCGTTCCCAGTGCGCCCAGCAGTTCCTGAATGCTGAGAAGCGCTATGCCGCACCCCACCATAAGTGCGTAGGTCATGGTTTGAGAAACGAGGGCGTACCATTTTTGAGCGATAAACTGGATTTCCACAGGAACGATGTTACAGATTTTCATAACGACAAGAGCGATGATCATCAAAGCATATGGGTGGATCGCCGGAATCAATACTCCTAAGATAAG
>JAISUO010000010.1 GCA_031272035.1 Synergistaceae bacterium | reverse complement strand
AATGCGCTCTTTCATGTTATCGTACCTCGTAATTTAAGATACGAAAACTATATCTTGTATTCAGAAATTGGTCAAGTACTGTTTGCACAATTCCTAAGAAAAAGGACTCGTCAGAATTATGCGGGTGTAGATAATGGAATGTCGAAAATTTCAGGCGGAACTTTAATCGGTACCATGATTGCGAAGATAAACTAAAACGGCCGCTCCACTGGGAGACGGCCGTTTCACCTGGATAATTTTTCGGATGATTTCGTTTTGTGTTCTGGGGGTTCGGGCTACTTTTTCCCCTTTACCAGTTCCGTCAGGAATTTTTCGTCGGCAAGCCAGGGCAGGGTGATGTGTTCGCCGGTTCGGCGTTTGGTGTTGAACTCGGCGGAGACCTCCAGGGCGCCGTCATTGCGGGCCCAGGCGCGGCGGGCGACTCCGCCCATGACGTCCCAGGAGAGGGCCTGGCGAATCGTTTCGTCCACCCGGGCCGACCCGTCCAGCACCAGACCAAATCCACCGTTGATGGCCTTGCCGATTCCGACGCCGCCGCCGTTGTGGAGGGCGACGAGGCTCATGCCCCGGGCCGCGTTTCCGGCGAAGCACTGAGTCGCCATGTCGGCCATGACGTTGCTGCCGTCCCTGATATTCGCGGTCTCCCGGTAGGGCGAGTCGGTGCCGGAGACGTCATGATGATCGCGCCCCAGCATAACGGGCCCGATTTCTCCGTTCCGAACCATTTCGTTGAACTTCAGGGCAATTTTCACCCGTCCTTCGGCGTCCTGATAGAGAATGCGGCACTGGGTTCCCACCACAAGCGCGTTCTTCTCCGCGTCCCGGATCCAGATCCAGTTGTCTCTGTCCTGGAAGCGGCGGTTCGGGTCGATGCAGTCCATCGCGGCCTGATCGGTCTTTTTGAGGTCCTCGGGCTTTCGGGAGAGGCAGCACCAGCGGAACGGACCGTAACCGTAGTCGAAGAGCATCGGCCCCATGATGTCCTCCACGTAGCTCGGGAAGATGAATCCATCGTGGGTATCGACGCCGTTTTTGGCGACTTCCTTCGCTCCGGCATCGTAAATGGCCCTCAGGAAGGAGTTCCCGTAGTCGAAGAAGTAGGTTCCCCGTCCCACCAGGGTTTTGACCAGGCCGAAATGACGAATCAGCGTCTGATCCACCAGTTTGCAGAATTTTTCAGGATCTTCCTTCAGAAGACGGGTGCGTTCCTCAAAGGTGATTCCCGCCGGACAGTAGCCGCCTTCGTAGGCCGCGTGGCAGCTCGTCTGATCGGAAAGCAGATCGATGGTGATGTTGTTGTCGACGGCGTACTGCAGCAGGTCGACGATGTTGCCCTCAAAGGCGATGGAGCTGACCTCCCCTTTCTTCATCAGGGCCTGGGCCTTGTCGAAGGCCTCTTTGGGGGATTTCGCCAGTTCCTGCACCCAGCCCTGGCTGTGGCGGGTCTCGATGCGGGAGGGGTCCACCTCGGCCGTTATGGAAACGCAGCCCGCGATGTCCGCGGCTTTGGGCTGCGCGCCGCTCATGCCGCCGAGTCCGGAGGTGACGAACAGCTTCCCCTTCAGAACGTCGTGGGCGTTGCCGAATTTCAGCCGGCCGGCGTTGAGCACCGTGTTGAACGTGCCGTGGACGATCCCCTGGGGTCCGATGTACATCCAGCCTCCCGCCGTCATCTGTCCGTAGTTGGCCACGCCGAGCTGCATGGCCCGGTGCCATTCCTCGTGGTTGTCGAAAAGTCCCACCATCAGCGCGTTGGTGATGATGACCCGGGGCGCGCCGGGGTGTGAGCGGAAAAGCCCCAGAGGATGTCCGGATTCCACCACGAGAGTCTGGTCGATGGTCAGGGCCTCCAGGTATTTTTTGATGAGAAGGTACTGCATCCAGTTCTGGCAGACCTGCCCCGTCTCTCCGTAGGTGACGAGCTCGTAGGGATAGAGGGCGATGTCGAAGTCCAGATTGTTGTCGATCATGACCTGGAAGGCCTTGCCCTCCGTGCAGCCGCTTTTGTATTCGTCGATGGGCTTGCCCCACAGGCGGCCCTCCGGCCGGAAACGGTAGCCGTAAATGCGGCCGGTGCTCCGCAGCTCCTCCAAAAATTCGGGGGCGAGCTCCCGGTGATACTGCTCTGGGATGTAGCGCAGCGCGTTTTTAAGCGCCAGTACGGTCTCGGCCTCGCTGAGGGTGAAGCCTCTGTCGGGGGCCCTCCGGTATTTGGGGTCGAGCGCGGGTTTTTTGGGCAACCCATTGGGAAAATCCAGTTTGATCCGCATTGCCCCGCCCAGTTTCTCGTTGTTCATCATAGTGCATCGCACTCCTTTCCAGATAAAACCTGCTCAAATCTCATAATATTATAATAAAACTTTTGCTTCCAGAAATTTACGGGAACCCATATCTTCTTTAAAAATTCTACACGAAAAAAAATACTTTTGCTTACGTCTTTATACAGTATTGTTCATATTATCAGTTAAATTACTGAGGTGAAGGTCTTTCAAGATTGCATATTTTAAAGTTGATAAATTTCCTTGGGTATGATAATCTGCGCATTACGAGAGAGAGGTGAAGCGCCCGTGAAACTGACGACCGTGACTCGCTATGGCCTGCGGGCTTTATCCGACCTTTCCTCCTGGGAAGGCGAAGGGCCTGTGGCGGTCAGCGACATCGCGCGAAGGCAGAACATTCCGTCCAGTTATCTGGAACAGCTCTTTGCGAAACTGAGAAGGGGCCATCTGATCAAAAGTATACGAGGGGCGCAGGGAGGGTACATTCTGGCTCGGCCGCCGGGTGAAATCACCGTGGCGGAGGTTATCCGGGCCCTGGGTGAATCCATCGCCTTCGGCGACTGTCAGACGGAAGCGGGCTGCCGGAACATCGCCTCCTGTTCCACGTACGGGCTCTGGCAAAAACTGAAAAGCTCGGTGGACAGTATTCTCGAAAACACGACGCTGGAGGACATCGCCAAAAAGGGCGATAAGGCATTACCCGATCAGGAGGATTTTTTTTGATACGTCGGGATTTGAGTAACAGGGAGGGGTATTGAATGCAAAGAGTGTATCTCGACCACGCGGCGACGACGCCGATGGATCCGGAGGTTCTGGCGGTGATGACGCCTTATTTTACGGAGTTTTATGGAAATCCGTCCTCCGTTTATTCTCTGGCTGCCAAAAGCCGCGCGGCGATAGAAAAAGCCCGCGGACAGGTCGCCGCAGCTCTGAACGCCCTGCCGGAGGAGATTTTCTTCACCGGCAGCGGGACGGAGGCCGACAACTGGGCGCTTAAAGGGGTGCTGGAGAAACAGCGCTCCAAAGGCAATCACATCATCACCACGCAAATCGAACATCACGCCATTCTGCATACGGGGGAGTATCTGGAAAAGCTGGAGGGCGGAACCGTCACTTACCTGCCGGTGGATGAAGAGGGGTTCATCCGCCTGGAGGATCTGAAGGCCGCCATTACGGATAAAACGATTCTGGTCTCCGTCATGTTTGCCAACAACGAGATTGGAACGATACAGCCCATCAGGGCCATTGGGGAACTTTGCCGGGAGCGGAAAATTCTCTTTCACACGGACGCCGTTCAGGCCGCGGCTCAGGTGGATATTGACGTGAACGCGCTTTTCATCGATCTGATGTCCATGTCCGCCCATAAGATGTACGGCCCCAAGGGAACGGGGGCGCTTTATATGCGCAAGGGCCTGCGGCTGGAGAATTTCGTCCACGGAGGCGGGCAGGAGAAGGGCAAGCGCGCCAGCACGGAAAACGTGGCGGGCATCGTGGGCATGGGGTTTGCCATGGAGAAGATGAAAGCCAGTCTGCCTCAGGAAAAACAGCGACTGACCGGCCTGCGGGATCGGCTCATTGAGGGCGTTCTGAAGGCCATTCCCCACGCGAGGCTCAACGGCGCCCGGGGAGACAGTCGTCTGCCGAACAACACAAACTTCAGTTTTATCGGAATAGAGGGAGAAACCCTTCTTCTGGACATGGACGCCAAAGGCATCTGCGGTTCCACGGGCAGCGCCTGCACATCGGGCTCTCTGGACCCTTCCCACGTTTTGATGGCCCTCGGCCTTCCCCACGAACTGGCCCACGGATCTCTGCGTCTGTCCCTGGGGCACTCCACCACCGACGAACAGGTGGATTACGTCCTGGAGGTCCTGCCGAAAATCGTGGCCCATCGGCGTGAAATGTCCCCTCTGTGGGAAGATTATCTGAAAAAAATCGGCGAGAAGAAGTAAAATAATATTGAAGAAGTAAAATTAAGTAAGGCATCTGGCAACAGAGTTTTTGAAGTTTTTGAAGTTTTTGATTGAAAGGTATTTGATTGAAAGGGGTGTGCGCAATGGCGCTGGCCTATAGCGAAAAAGTAATGGAACATTTTGGCAATCCACGCAACGTGGGGGAGATTGAGAATCCGGATGGAATTGGCGAGGCCGGAAACCCCAAGTGCGGGGATATTATGAAAATATATCTGAAGGTTAAGGGAAATGTCATCGAGGACGTAAAATTCAAGACATTCGGCTGTGCGTCGGCGATTGCGTCCTCCAGCATGGCGACGGAGCTGATCAAGGGAAAAACCATCGATGAAGCCTGGGATTTGACCAACTCGGCGGTGGCCGAGGCCCTGGACGGTCTGCCTCCCGTCAAGATGCACTGTTCCGTTCTGGCGGAAGAGGCCATTCATCGGGCGATCAACGACTACCGGGAGAAACACGGTCTTGATCTGGTTCCCATGAAGAACTACGACGACGAGCACGAGCACGCGCCCTGCGCGGTGTAGGAACAAAGACGTCCGAGTTCGTCGGGTGCGCCGGACATGGGAGAATACAGGGAGCGCTGCGGCTGGTGCGGAAGGGATGAGCTCTACGTCAGGTACCACGACGAAGAGTGGGGTGTCCCGGTGACAGAGGACCGGAGGCTTTTTGAATTTCTCGTTCTGGAAGGCGCACAGGCCGGGCTTTCCTGGCTGACGATATTGAGGCGGCGCGAGAATTACCGCGCCGCCTTCGCGTTTTTCGACCCCGTGAAGGTGGCGGCTTTCGGGCCGGAGGACGTGGAGAAGCTGCTGCAGAACGCCGGCATTATCCGCAACCGGCGCAAAATCGAATCCGCGATCAACAATGCCCGCGCGTTTTTGCGCACGGCGGAGGAATTTGGCTCCTTCGCCGCTTATCTGTGGGCGTACGTGGAGGGACGGCCCATCGTCAACCACTGGGAGGACCTCTCGCAGGTTCCGGCCGTCACGCCTCTTGCCGAAAAAATCAGCAAAGACATGAAACAGAGGGGATTTTCATTTTTCGGTCCCGTCGTCTGTTACGCCCACATGCAGGCCACCGGTATGGTCAATGACCATTTGACGGGCTGCTTTCGCCATGCCGAGCTGGAGAGCCGGACGCCTCTGATGAAAAGCGTACAGACGGAAGGCATACAAACGGGAAGCAAATGAACAGAACGCTGAAAATGTGTTAATATGATTCCAGGTGCAGAAATCAATCGAAGCGTCGACTTTTTCAACCGAATCGACGCGGGGGAGGGGAGTGTAAGAATGAAACCGGTCTCCTACGTTATCACCAGTTTTATCGAAAAGACCATGAGTATCAAGGGATTGACTCTTTATGTGACGTCCGACGGGAAATACCTGGTGATGGACGGTCAGTACGATACGATATTCAAGTTTGATCTGGTTTTTTCCGACAACGATTTCAGTTGTCAAATCCTCGCCAAGGGCTCAGAAGGTCTGATGCTGAAACATTCGGTCAACATCCCCTGGACCAATGGCTCCGCCCTGCGGGAATTCATGGAATTCGTGCGAGAACTGTAATACCAGTTTCATACCCGTTTAAAGTTAAATTTGAAGTCAAATTTGAAATCTGAGGTTTTATTTGAAATCTGACGTCAAAGATCTGTGATTTGTTTTTCAGTTGAAACCGGCACATATAAAAGCCCCGCCTTCGAGAGATTCGAAAAGCGGGGCTTTTTTGGTTATTCAGTTATTCAGAATCAGACACAGACAGCTATACGGTATGGTCCTTTTTGAGCGCCGAGAAGGCCTGCTGCACCATCGCCAGCGCCAGAAGGAACAGCACGATGGAGAGTCCGCCCAGGAGGTAGTTGGGGACCTTCGCGTCCACCAGGTTGCCCTTGATCATGAAGCCCAGAGCGGCCAGCGTCGTGAGAAGCATGAACCACATGGGGTACATCAGCCAGTCGTTGCGCTTTTTCAGGCCGCGTTTCACCCACACCGCCACGCCCAGAAGGACGAGGGCGCCAACCAGCTGGTTCGCCGAACCGAACATCGGCCACAGCGCGGACCACACGGGAATTTCGGCTCCGGCGGTGTTGTGGGTCTTCATGAGAAGCATTCCCATGGCGGCCACCACGACCACGCCCGTTGCCGAGTAGCGGTCGATCTTCATGTTGAACAGTTCCTGAATCAGGTAACGGCCCAGACGGGTCGCCGTGTCCAGGGAGGTCAGAAGGAAGCTGTTCAGGGCCAGCAGCCCCAGGGATTTGCCGATGATGGGATCGATTCCGACGATCTGGGCGAAACGACCAAAGCCCGTGGCGTAGGTGTTCATGGGGTCGCCCAGCATGGAACCGGAAACCATGATGGTTCCAATGGCGATGGTGGCCACGATGCCTTCGATCAGCATGGCGCCATAGCCAACCAGGACGGCGTCCTTTTCCTTGCGGATCTGCTTGGAGGTCGTTCCGCTGCCCACCAGCGCGTGGAATCCGGAAAGAGCGCCGCAGGCCACGGTGATGAAGAGCATGGGCCACAGATAATCTCCGTTGGCTCCGATAAAGGACTTGAAGGCCGGCAGTTTGACCTCGAAGTGGCTCCCTCCGACGACCATGCCGATGCTTCCGATGATGACGGCAAAGTAGAGGAAATAGGAGGCCAGATAGTCCCGTGGCTGAAGCAGCAGCCACACCGGCAGAATGGAGGCCAGAATGATATAGACCACCAGCACCCAGCGCCAGGCTTCCATATTTTTGGCGTTCAGGGCCTTTTTCGCGGCGGTGTACTCTTCGAAGGTCCCGACGTCCTTCAGGACTTCGTCGGTGGCCTTAGCCGCCTCGAACTTCTCCGCGGAGTCGATGGCGGAACCGTCCGGCGCTCTGTGGAACTCCAGCGCCGTATTGCCGGAGAAGGAGAACATGTGATAGATTACCTTGTTCTGGTTGCCGAACCAGCAGGCGTAAATGATGATGGGAACCATGATGACGGTCATCAGCCACAGGGGGAAGTTCATGCGGTAAATCAGAACGCCGAATATGACTGCCATGAAAATGTAGAGCACGGAAGAAAACGCCACCGCGGGATCCGCCGCGAAGGAGTTGGCCGAAAGCTGAAGGAACACGGCTACGACCAGAATAATCGTAAGAATGGTGAACAACAGGAAAAGAATCTTTCCCTTGCGCCCGATCCACCGGTCGACCACCTCTCCGATGGACTTGCCTTCATGGCGCATGGAGGCAACGAGACCGCCCATATCGTGGGGGCCGCCCAAAAACGCCGAACCGATGACGCACCACAGATAGGTGGGCAGCCATCCGAATATGTTGGCCGCCGTGATGGGACCGGTAATGGGCCCCGCGCCGGCTATGGAGGAGAAATGGTGTCCCAGCAGAACCGCCGGATGCGCCGGACAGTAGTCAACACCGTCGTACATGGCCTCGGCCGGCGTTTTGTTATCGTTGCTGAGTCCGTAGATACCCGCCATGAACTTCCCATAGGTATTGTAGGCCACTACAAAAACAACCACCGCTATTGCAAACATCGCTAATAACATTTGACTGCTCACCTTCCTCGAAAGTTGATCCCATGTTACCGATTGAACCTGGGCTCTTTTGGAATCTCCGAGATGTTCATTCCCTTACCCATGCAGCAGTTTTCCTTACTTCTACGTTTCTGTTCCGTTCCTGCTCCTGCGTACAGATTGCGTTCTTCCCGCCAAAATCCCCTCCTTTTTTCAAAATTCCTGGTGACTGATACACTAGATCAGGCAGAGGACAACGATCTTTTCCTCTTGCCGTTAAAACCTCGTTTCCTGATCTTTTTCTGTCTAAATCACAAAGTCCATCTTTTACCTTATTTCCAGGTTATTATAACGTATAAATGCGTAATCTTCCGATGATCTTTTGCAGAATTATTCATCCGGGTATTGCAGGAGGAATTGCAGATGGAAAATATTCCGCTGGAGCGATTTTTCACGAAAAAAACTCCCCCGCCTCCGGAGACGCCGGATCGGGGGCTTTCCTGGACGGTGCGAGTTCCCATGCTGACCAACCCCGCCTTTATGCTGGATTTTCTGATGGCGTTTCTGGCGGCCTGGTTCTTTCCCTCTCTGCTGTTCGGCCTGGGGATGTGGGCGTCGGGAGTTGGGCGGGACGTCATATTTTTCGTCATCCGATGGATAGGACTTTGCGTCGCGGGTCTGGCGATGCTGAGCTGCTTCTTTATGCTGATTCGTCATAAAAACGGCTATTATGTCCGATACACCCTTTCTCCGGCGGGGATCTCCAGCACCGTCAGCTTCGAAGCGCCTCCGACGATCCCCGCGCCGGCGGACGTTTTATTTTCCCGCTGCGCCGTGCCGCTGTCGACGGGAAACGCCAATTTCTCCGGAACGGAAAAGTGGTCCGCCTGGGATAAAATCCGAAAAGTCCGTGTTTTGCGTTCTCTGCGGCTGGTCACATTGTCCGATTCGCTTCTGCCCGTATTTCGAATTTTCTGCCCTGACGACACCACTCTGGATCGCGTTTTGGAGCTGAGCGCGGCCATGCTCGCCCGCAAAAAGGAGAGCGCCCCGCCTCCGGCGTGAGGTCGCGCCGGAAGCGGAAAAAAAGTGGAGAAGAAAAGGCGGATAAGAAGAAGTGAAGAAAAAATCAGGTTCAGGTATCGCCGAAATCTTTATATGATCTTTCCCAGCTCTTTGGCCTGCTTCAGTTCGGGGCGGCCGTCGATGTCGTTGGGATCGTGCAGCTGAGGCGCGATGACGACGCCGGCCTCTTCCCATTTCAGATAGTCTGAAATCTGGCGGAACATGGAAACGGCGGAATCGGCGGCCGCGCTGGAGACGTCTCCGCATGTGATCAGCAGGGCGGCGCGCCGGACCGGCATTCCCTCGCTCAGCAGCGCATACATGCGGTCGATGGCGACCTTCAGCTGTGCGGAGAGGCCGAAATAGTAGATTGGAGAGGCGAGGACCAGGACGTCGGCCATCTTCAGCTTTTTGAGGATGGGGATCATGTCGTCGCGCTGCACGCAGGCCCCCGGGTCCTCGAAACAGTGGTTGCAGCCCAGACAGCCGCCTATGTTCAGGTCGGCCGTACGAAAAAGAGACACGCTGTTGCCCGCCGACTCCGCCCCTTCGACGAAAGCCCGAACCAGTCGATCGGTGGTGGCGTTTTTGCGGGGCGAACCGGAAAGAATCACCACATTTTTCCCCATAGTTTTTGAAAAGCCTCTCTTCTGTCAGAGATATGTTAGAACTAGATATATATATATATATTACACCGATGGGGAATATTGTAACTGAGGCGAGGTCCTTCGCATATCATGCAGACAGTCGGCCCTCTGCCGAAGAACCGACTGTCTCTTGTTTACGTCGCTGTTTTGACCGTTTCCGGCCGCTTTATTGGGCGGATTTGTCCAACAGGTCTTCGACGGGCTGCCAGGGCATACCTTTGCGTTTTCGGGTAAACTCCTCCCGGGCCTCGGCGAGAAGAGAAGGATCCCGGGCCAGGTCATAAATGCATCCGGCCAGGGCTTTGGCCGCCAGCTTCATTCCCTTGAGCCCGATGGAACTTCCGGCGCAGGCCGTGGCCTGCCAGGTGTGGTTGGGAACGCCCAGCGGCCATGTAGCGCACCACATCATGGAAGTGGGCATGATATGCGCCACGTCTCCCACGTCCGTGGACCCCATGATGAAGGTTCCATGGTCGAAGCAGGGCAGGGGAGAGGCGTTCAGCACCTTTTCATCCTCAGGCAGGGGAGTTTTGGTCAGAGCGGTGTCCACCAGGCGCGGGTCCAGAGTTGCCTGTATCTCCTGGCCGAACTTCAGATCTTCCTCGTCGAAATCCGCTTTTCCGGCAAAAGAAATCAGATTTTCTTCGAGGGCGCGGTTCAGCCTTTGATTGGGAAGCGTGTTATAGCAGCCGCCCAGAATTTCCCAGGTCACTTCCGTTTCTGTCATCATCGCCGCGCCTTTGGCGACTTTGACGAGGCGTTTCCAGAGGGAAACCAGCTCCTCGTCGTGGGGAGCGCGGGCATAGTACCAGACCTCGGCGTCCGCCGGAACCACGTTGGGAGCGACGCCGCCGCTGGTGATCACGTAGTGCAGTCTGTCCTGGTCCACCATATGTTCCCGGACGTAGTTGGCCCCCACGTTCATCAGCTCCACCGCGTCCAGCGCGCTGCGCCCTCCCTCGGGAGAGGCTCCGGCGTGGGACGCCCGTCCTTTGAAGTGAAATTTCGCGGAGCCCAGCGCCGTAAAAATGGCGTTTGTCACGGAGCTGTGGTCCCCGGGATGCCAGGCGAGAGAAACGTCGGTTCCGTCGAAATAACCCAGCTTCGCCATCGCCCCCTTGCCGGTCAGGACCTCCTCCGCCGGGCAGCCGTAGTACCGGATCGTTCCTGCCAGTCCCTGAGCGACGAAAATCGCTTTTGCGGCGCAGGCGGCCAAAAGAGAGCCGACTCCCAGCAGGTTGTGACCGCAGCCGTGCCCCGGACCTCCATTCGTCACAGGAGAGACCTGCGCGGACACGGACTGGGAAAGTCCGCCCAGAGCGTCGTATTCCCCAAGCAGTCCTATAACCGGCCCTCCGGGAACTTCCGAGCGCCATTCCGCCATGAAGGCCGTGGGCAAACCGTCTTTTTGTGTAATGCAAAATCCCTGTTTTTCCAGAAATTCTTTCTGGAGTTTTACGGCCTCATATTCTTTATGGGCGATTTCCGGATTTTTCCAGATGTTGAGAGCCAGTTCTTCGAAAGATTTTTTATTTTCTTCGATCCACGTCAGGATCATCTGTTTGTCTGTGTTCTGCACGGATTACACGTCTCCTTTATGCGGGCAGATTTGGGGTTCTTTAATGTGTATATTCTTCTAAAGAATACCCTTTTTATGCAGAAATACGCCGATACCGATGCTGAAGACAACGACGCTCAGCGTAGAGAGAAAATTCGGCACGACTCCGGCTCGTACGCCCAGGGCGATGAGAATGGAAATGGCCAGGACGATGGGAGCCAGTTTCAGCTTCGAAATGGCAAACTGTACGAAAATGGCTCCGAAGAGAGCGGGCAGTAAAAACTGCAGAGCGGAAAGGACAGGCCGGGGCAGCCGCCCCAGAGCCTGAGCTCCGGCCACGACTCCCGCCGTGAGGATCAGGGTGTTGACCACAATGGAAACCGCCATGCCCAAAGTGGCGATGATGCTTCCTTCTTTGGTGCCAGGCTCTACGTTCGCGATTTTCTGCGCGACCATGGCGCAGGGGATGCGCAAATTGCTGATATTTCCGGAAATAAAGGCCATGTAGGTTCCGGCGACTCCGATGATGGGGAAATAGGATATGGGTTCCACGAACCAGACGGCCCCTACGGCGGCGGCAATGGCGACAAAGCCGTTCAGGATGGCGCTGACGGGCGGAATGATGTCGAAAACGACGGCCAGGACCAGAGCCGGTCCGAAGGCCAGCAGGACCCCCAGCCAGTTGGTGATGCGTCCCCATTTGATAATCTCAGGCAGAAATTCCTTTTCATATATATTGTCGGCGTTCATTGTTTCAGTCTCCCTTCGATAAAAAGTCTTCAATCAAAACAAAATCTTCAATCAAAAAATAAATCAAAAAATAAATCGGTCAGGAATGAATGACTTTTAAAACGTGAATGACTTTTAAAACGGCCAGAGAGCCGCGACCAGCGTTCCGCCGAACAGGGCGAAAAACAGAGCCCATTCTCTGAGCCATTTGATTTTTTTCCGGTCGGCTAGGGGGGACAGCAGCAGCATGATTACGCCGCCGGCCACGCAGGCAACGGAATTTTTGTTGAGGGCAATGAGATGGACCCCGCTGAAGGACCCAAAAGCGGCCAGTATGGCGGCTGAGGAGATGACGCCCATCAGCGCGGTGCCCTTGCCCGAAATTTTTTTCTGAACTTTTTCCATTTTGTCCGCGGTCAAAGTGGCGAAGATGATCCACCCGACGGACCCCAGCGTCATCGTCCACACCGCGTTGGCAAAAGCGACGGGCGTCATGGGATCCGAGCCCATGGTGACCCCGGTGGCCTGAGCTCCAAAACCCGCGGCCATCATCTCGAACATGGCCGAGCCGATGAACGACAGCCTCATCCACGCCATGGGGCCGCCGATGGCGACCAGAAGCGCGATCAGGGCGCTCAAAATGACGCAGGACGGCCCGATGGACGTAATGACGCTGCTTTTGACGGCGTCTCCCATCTGCGTTCGCGTCAGCCCGATCTTCAGACCCGTCCGGTAAGCCTTCCCGGCGAACAGAAAAGCCTGAATCAGAACGATCAGTACCGCTGCCCCCGCAGCAACCCACATCCACAGACTGTTGGCTGTTTCAAGGTAGTTACTTTGCTCCACAGTTATTTCCTCTCCCTCCGCAAAATGAAATCACTTTGTAAATCTGATTCGATAAAGCATTGTTCCACATTTTAAGCGAATGACAGAAAATAAAAATGGTAAAAATCAGTAATTTAAGTAAGTAAAAATGATGAATACATTTTTAATGTTTTATGATAAATGTTTTATAACAATATAAATATAGAAATATTTTTAAATACTATAATTTTTTGCTTATTGAAATATGAAATTATATTTAAACTATATTTATGAAAATTTCATTTTGATTTTTATGTTATTGGAATGCGGTCTTTCTTTTGTCCGCCGCCGGCCTCATAATAGCTGCGGCGGATTGCATATTTTTCATGCTGAAACAATTCCATGCTGAAACAGGGCTGAAAATCCAGAGTCGGCAGAGCTCTGTGACGAAGGGGAGGACAAATGAAATCTTATCGAAAAGAGCTGCATTTTCACACCAAAACCCGCAGAGAGTACGTCAACATCACCTCCAAAGTGGAGGCGGCGCTGAGTGAAAGCGGAGTTCGCGAGGGGCTGTGCCTCGTCAACGCGATGCACATTACGGCCAGCGTTTTCATCAACGACAACGAGAGCGGCCTTCATCAGGATTTCGAACGCTGGCTGGAAAAAATCGCTCCGGAAAAACCTTACGACCAGTACAGCCACAACGGCTTCGAGGATAACGCCGACGCGCATCTGAAGCGCACGGTTATGGGACGGGAGGTCGTCGTAGCCGTCACGAACGGGAAACTCGACTTCGGCCCCTGGGAGCAGATCTTCTACGGTGAATTTGATGGAATGCGGGACAAACGGGTTCTCGTGAAAATTATCGGGGAATGATACCAAAAACAGGGGTCATTGTGTTTCCAGCTTGAGATCGTCCAGCAGAACAATGCCCTTTTTCAGCGCGATCAGGATGGCTTCCGTTTTGTTGCGGGCTCCGAGCTTGCCGTAAACGGAGGCCAGGTGGGCCTGCACGGTTCGTTCGGTGATGGCGAGACGGGCCGCCACCTCGTGGGCCGGCATCCCCTGTCCGGCCAGGAGCAGAACTTCCTTCTCACGCGCCGAAAGCTCCTCCGGGTCCTTGAGGCTCTCTCGCAGGGACACGGCGGGGTCGAGGTAGAAAATGCCCTTCGCCACGTCGAATATCGCCCGGCGCAGCTGGTCGAAGGGGGTCGTTTTGAGCAGGAAACCTCCCGCTCCGGCCCGAACGGCGGCCATAACGTACTGCTGGGCGTTGTAGGCCGTCAGAATCAGAACACGGGTGGGAGACCCCTCCTTTAAAACCCGACGGGTGACGTCGATGCCGTTGCCGTTTGGCATTTCGATGTCCAGCATGGCCACGTCGGGCTTCAGGTTCATGATGCCGCGCCAGGCCCCCTCTCCGTCCGTGGCCTGACCCACCAGCTCGATGCCCTCCTCCCGTTCCAGCCAGGCCGCGAGCCCCGCCCGGGTCATGGGATGGTCGTCCGCCAGAAGAACGCGAAGAGCGGGAGAGGAAGAGGAGGAAGATTCCGTTTTCGTTCCGGCCATGTTCACAGGTCCGGATGGTCCGGGAAGAGCGGGACCCGTTTCTGCTTTAGCACGTCCACGATCCCCAAATCCGAAACCTTGAATTTCGGCGAAACAATCAGGGAAGCGGTGGCGACTTTCAGCAGCGACGCGTCTTTATCGCCGAAGGCCCGGCGGTAGAACGGTTCGAAATGCCCCAGCGCGGCGGCGAGCTCCGGCGCGGACAGCTCCGAAATCAGACCGCCCACGGGCAGGGCCACCGTCCTGACCTGTCCGTCGATGGAGACGGCAAGACCTCCGTCCATTTCGATCAGGGCGTTTATGGCTTTTACGGCGTCGTCCGGGTTCCGGAAAGCCACCGTCAGATTGTGAGAGTCGTGGGAAACGGTGGATGCCGCCGCCCCCGCGGTCAATCCGAAATTCTCCACGACCGCCGCGCCTCTGCTCGTCAGGCCGTATCGGTTGAACACCATCAGATACGCGAAATCTCCGTCTTTTGGAAGCTCCAGCACGCCTTCCGGGGACAGGGGAAGTTCTCTTTGCGTCAGCTCCGTGATTTTTTCCCTGAAATCGATGACGCTGACCTTTACTTTTCCGGCCTTCGATTCCGGACCGGAAACGCGGAGCTCCAGATCCTTCCTCTCCATTTTTTTCAGTTTTACGCTCTTCATGAGCTGTGCCGGGGCCGGAACGAAGGTTTGCTTCGCCTTTTCGGAGAATTTTCCGTTCTCCGCCCGCAGCTCGCCTCCCACGAAAACCGCGCCGGGAACGATGCGTTCGAGGGTCCCGAAGATCATCAGGTCCGCCAGACACCCCGCCGCGACGCGGCCCAGGTTGGCGATCCCGTACTCCTCGGCCACACGGCGGGTTCCCCAGGAGAGGGCCAGGAGGGGGTCGAAGCCCTCGTCGATCACCCGCTGCACCGCCACGTTCATGTGCCCCTGGTTCACGATGTCGGCCGCGTGGCGGTCGTCCGTGCACAGAGTCAGCCGAAGGGCCGCCGGGCTGGGGAAACGCCGGACGCCCCGAAGCAGGTCGGGAAAGAAATCATGGGCCCACACCGGCATGGAACTGCCGCCCTTGAGGTCCACCCATCCCCCTTTTTCGAGGGTTTCCACCACTTCCTCCTCCGAGCGCAGCTCATGGTTTCCGCCCAGTCCGTGAATCAGGTAGGCCGAGAGGGCGCGTCCGAAAAGCCGGTAATAGTGACTTTGCAGGTAGAGGCCGTTCTCTCGGGCGGCCTGCAGGATTTCCATCATCAGCGGGTCGCCCTGCATGACCCCGGGGTAGTTCATGACCTCTCCCAGGCCCACCACCAGTTCCTCGTCCAGGGCGGCCATCTCCGAAACGTCCCCGCCCTCCACCCGGGCGCCGGCGTTTTCCAGCCCGGGCACGGAGGGAACGCAGGAGGGGATCAGCATAAACTGGCGGATGGGGGAGCGTTTGCCATCCTCCAGCATGTAGCGGAAACCGGCCTGTCCGGCCACGTTCACCAGTTCGTGACAGTCCGTGAAGATACTCGTGGTTCCATGAACCACCACGGCCTCGCCCAGGTGTTTGGGGGTCAGCATGGAGCTTTCCACGTGAACGTGAGAATCCATCAGTCCGGGGGCCACGATTCCCCCTCCGGCGTCGTACAGGACTTTCGCGTTGGCTTTCGTGCCCTGAAAGGCGGCGGGGTCGCTTTCCACGTGGACGATGACGCCCTCCGACACGAAAATCTCCGCGGGATAGCAGGTCAGGGTGTCCACGTCCGCGAGGGAGCCGCCGACAATCGCCAGGTCCGCCTGAATTTCCCCGGCCGCGGCCCGGCGAAGGGCCTCCCGATTCCGATAGCGCCAGCGATCAATCATGCGCATGGTCATTTCTTTCTCATCGCGCCTTCCTCAGCGCGGCGCGGATATAATCTGGACGACGAAGTAGCTCACGCCCAGGGCGAACAGCAGAAGGCCCGCCACCAGCTTCACCCTGTTTATCGGAGGCCGTGTGTACAGGAAGCGAATCGTCCGGAGCAGTCCGTTGGCGATGATGCCGAAGCACATGGAGCCGGCCGTGTTTCGCAGCAGAGCGTAAAAAGCGATCATCATCAGCACGGAGACCAGCTCGACCTGGTCGTCCTCGGTTTGGCGGACGATGCGCCGGATTCCCAGCATCATGCCGATTCCCACGGCGAACAGCGCCGCGCCGGTGGCCATCGGCGGAATCATGAGGAACAGCGGAGAGAGGAACAGGGCCGCGAGAAAGAGCCCTCCCGTCACCAGAGAGGCGAAACCGGTCCGCGCCCCCGACTCCACCCCCGCGCTGGACTCCACGAAGGTCGTGACCACCGTCAGCCCGAAAAACGCGCCGATGACCGTGAAGAGGGAGTCCACGTAAAACACCTGATTCAGGCGCGGGACGTTGCCGTCGTCATCCATCAGGCCCGCTTTTTCGGCGCAGGCCAGAGCCGTGCCGGCCGTGGAGAAGAAGTCGCCCATAAAAAACACGAGAATATAGGGATAAACCTGCTCGATCCAGCTGCCTGACAGCTCAAAGGCCCAAAAAACCGGAGCGACGCTGGGAGGCTGGGTGATCCAGGAGGGCGGAGTTTTGACCATCCCCAGGTAAATGGCGATGGCGGTGATGGCGAGCATACCGATCAGGTATCCTCCCGGCACCAGGGGGCGGTCATTGTTTTTTCGCCGCAGGAACACCATGGCCAGAATCGTCAGCAGCCCCGCCAGCCCCAGGGCCACCCGGGGATCGGTCAGGTTGCCCAGGACGAAGCTGTTGTTATTGATCAGAGCGAAACCGATGCCGGAACGTCCGGCCCCCAGAATCGCCAGCTGCAGGCCGATGCAGAAGCTGACTCCGAATTTTACGCTGACGGGGATCGCCTCAACGACCACCTGCCGGAGGTTGAAATTCAAAATTTTGGGGTTTCGCACGCCAAACAGCCACAGGCATCTGAGGATGGGCCAGCTGACCAGGACGAACAGCGTTCCCGAAATCACGACCATGCCGATTCCCTGCTGCCAGGTGATCAGCCCCGCTCCTACCAGCCCGATCATGATGGCGTTGCTGCCCATGCCGGGGGCCAGGGAGAAGGGCAGTTTCGCCCACAGGCCCATCACGATGGAGGAAACGCCGGCAATGATCGCCGTCGCGGTAAAAACGGCCTCTCTGGGCATTCCCTTGCCTCCGGCGGCCATAATGGAGGGATGGACCACCAAAATGTACGCCATCGCCATGAACGTCACCACACCGCCCAGAATTTCCGTTGGAATGGAACTTCCCCGCTCCGAAATCTGAAAATATTCGTCCAAAAATCCCCGTCGCTCCGCCATCGATTTCACTCCCCGCAGAATTGTCAAAACCCCGCTGCGTTTTCCGTTTTGGGAGCACAGTGGGCTCTGTCTCCTGAATTTCGCAATGCAGGGTATTATATCACTTTAATACGGGTCGCGTTCCTCACGGGAAGGTGAGGGCATCTGCAGGATTAAATATTAATGGATTGCCAGTTTTCTGTTATATTATTACTACATTATTGTTCACAAAAAACGGAGGAAGGAGACGGTTCACGGGGGAAGAGGCGTCGTCCTTTGGGGGTGCCGGTCAGTAGTGATAAAATTCGCTGCAGGAGGGGAAGTGTTATGAGTATCGTTTCCATTGTCAAAACTTCCGGAGACGACGAAAGAAGCGTGGCGGCGGCGGTACGGGAGGCCATTCGCGAAATCGGCGGAATCGACGACATCGTGAAGCCCGGGTATACCGTCATTGTTAAGCCTAACTTCGTCGCCGTTCCCTCGGAGCGCCTTTCGGGAGCGGTGACCCGTTGGGAGGCGGCGAAAGCCGTGGCGGACCTGGTGAGGGAACGCGGGGCGGAGCCGATTATCGCGGAGTCCTCGGCGGCGGGCGTCGATACCGAAAAGGTCATCGAAAAAACGGAATACGACCTGCTTCGCAAACAGGGCTACAAGGTTGTGGACCTGAAGCAGACTCCTCCCGTGACGGTTTCCGTCCCCGCCGGCTGGAAGGTTTTCGGCGAGATGAAAACCTGGGAGCCGGTGAAAAAAGCGGACGCCATCATCAGCGTGCCTGTGCTGAAAACCCATGATCAGACGGAGGTCACCCTGGGCCTGAAAAATATCAAGGGCCTGATCAGCGACGCCCACAAGAAGGACTTCCACCGTTACGGCGTTCTGGAGGGCGTGGTGGATCTGATCACGACGTTCAGGCCCGTTCTGACGGTCATCGACGGCACCTGGGGACAGGAGGGGCTGGGGCCCATATTCGGCACGCCGGTGCCCATGGGGCTGATCGTCGCCTCGAAGGACATGGTGGCGGCGGACGCCGTTGGGGGGCGCATCATGGGCTATGACCCGAAGGACGTGCCGATCACCGTTCGGGCCGCCGCGCGCGGGCTGGGGGAGATGGACCTCTCGAAAATCGAAATTCGGGGCGTTCCGGTTTCGCAGGTGGAACGGCGGTTTCTGCGGGCTTCGGAGACGAAAATCGAGGGTCTGCCGCCCTTCGACCTCCTGATGGACGAAGGGGCCTGCACAGGGTGCCGCAACACGGTGATCAGCGCCATTATGGACATGAAGAGCCAGAATCTGGAGTCAAACCTCAAAGGCAAATGCATCGTCTGCGGTCCGCTGGACGAGTCCAAACTTCCTCCGGATGTGCCCAAAGACCGGGTCGTCCTGGTGGGAATCTGCACCCGTCAGCTGGAGAAGCGGGGAACCTTCGTGCCGGGCTGCCCTCCCAACAACGTGTACGTCGTTCGAGGCGTCGTGGGCGAAGAAGTCGCAAATCGTTACTGATTATCTGTCTGAATGATGAATCTGATGATTGAAAGGGATAAAGGAGCTATCATGTCAAAACGTCGAATGGAAACGATGGATGGTAACACGGCTGCGGCGTATGTTTCATATGGTTTTACGGAAGTGGCGGGGATTTTCCCGATCACGCCCTCGTCTCCCATGGCGGAGCTGATCGACGAATGGGCGGCCCACGGGAAGAAAAACTTTTTCGGACAGCCGGTTCGGGTGATCGAGATGCAGTCCGAGGGTGGAGCGTCGGCGGTTGTGCACGGCGCCCTGCAGGGAGGGGCTTACGCCACCACCTACACGGCCTCCCAGGGGCTTCTGCTGATGATCCCCAGCATGTACCGCACGGCGGGGGAGCTGCTGCCGGCCGTTTTTCACGTGGCCGCGCGATCTCTGGCCAACAACGCGTGGAGCATTTTCGGAGAACACCAGGACGTGATGGCGGTTCGGCAGACGGGTTTTGCCATTCTCGCCTCCAGCAGCGTCCAGGACGCCATGAACCTGGGGGCGGTCGCCCATCTCTGCGCCATCCGCTCAAGGGTGCCGTTTCTCCACTTTATGGACGGGTTCCGCACCTCTCACGAAATTCAGAAGATTGAAGTGCTGGAGGACGAAGAGCTGAGGGCGCTGGTGGACTGGGACGCGGTGAAACACTTCCGGGACAACGCACTGAACCCCGACCACCCCGAGCTGAGGGGCTCCACGGTGAACCCGGACGTGTTCTTCCAGCTTCGGGAGTCCGTCAATCCCTGGTATCGCGCCCTTCCGGAAACAATCGATCATTACATGGGTGAAATCAACCGGCTGACCGGCAGAGACTACGGTTTCTTCAATTATCACGGCGCTCCCGACGCCGAGCGGGTGGTCATCTCCATGGGGTCCAGCTGCACCGCCCTGACGGAGGTGGTGGACTGGCTTTCCGCCCGTGGCGAGAAGGTCGGGCTGGTGACGGTGCACGTTTTTCGTCCCTTTGTCCCGGAGCGCCTTCTGAAGGTGATCCCTTCCACGGTCAAAAAAATAGCGGTTCTCGACCGCACCAAGGAAAACGCCGCCGCGGGCGAGCCCCTTTACCAGGACGTCCGGAGCGCCTTCTGCGGACATGCCGGCGCTCCCGTCGTCGTCGGAGGCCGCTATGGCATCGGCTCGAAGGATTTCAACCCCTCCATGGCCTTCGCCGTTTTCGAGAACCTGAAGCAGAGCGCCCCCAAAAACAGTTTCACGGTGGGGATCGTGGATGACGTCTGCGACACCTCCCTGCCCCGCCCCTCCGAGGTGGTGGATACGGCGGCGGAAGGCACCATCGCCTGCAAGTTCTGGGGACTGGGGTCCGACGGAACCGTGGGAGCGAACAAAAGCGCCATCAAAATCATCGGAAACCACACGGATATGTACGCGCAGGCCTATTTCGCCTACGATTCCAAAAAATCCGGCGGCGTCACCATCTCTCATTTGCGTTTCGGCCGCTCTCCCATTCTGTCCTCCTACTACATCGACAGAGCCGACTTTATCGCCTGTCACAACGAGGCCTACGTGGGCCTTTACGATCTTCTGGAGGGTCTGAAGCGGGGCGGGAAATTCCTGCTGAACTGCTCCTGGTCCGCCGCGGAGCTGGAAGAACGTCTGCCCGCCGCCATGAAGCGCTTCATCGCCGAAAACGAGGTGGAGTTCTACACCGTCGATGCCGTGAAAATCGCGCAGGAGCTTGGGCTGGGCGGACGGATCAACATGATCATGCAGGCGGCCTTCTTCAGGCTGGCCCACATTCTCCCCGTAGAAGAGGCCGTCAAATACCTGAAGGACGCCGTCGTGGACTCCTACGGAAAGCAGGGGCAGAAGGTCGTGGACATGAACCACGCCGCCATCGATCGCGGCGTCAGCGACGTGAAGCTCTTCTCCGTCCCCCCGACCTGGAAGAACGCGCAGGATTCCGCCCCGGAGGAAAAACCGAAAAGGGGCTTTTTCGTGGACGTCATCATGGACAGCGTCCTCCGTCAAAAGGGCGACGATCTGCCCGTCAGCACCTTCAAAGGCTACGAAAGCGGCTTCTTCCCCCTGGGAACGACCCGGTGGGAGAAACGGGGCATCGCGGTTCGGGTGCCGGTCTGGAAATCCGAAAATTGCCTCCAGTGCAATCAGTGCGCCTTTATCTGCCCTCACGCCGTTCTCCGTCCGCTTCTGGCCGATGAAAACGAGCTGAAGGGCGCTCCCGCGGACCTGCAGACGCTTCCCGCCACGGGGTTCGAGGGGAAAAAGTTCCATCTGGCGATTTCCTCCCTGGACTGCACCGGCTGCGGCGGATGTGTGGAGGCCTGCCCCGCCAAAAACAAGGCGCTGGTCATGAAACCTCTGAACGAAGTCCGCGACACGGCAGCGCCCCTCTGGGACTTCGCTGACAGCCACATTTCCTGCAAGGAACTGCCGGAAAAACAGACTCAGAGCGTGAAGGGCAGCCAGTTTGTGCGTCCTCTGCTGGAGTTCAGCGGAGCCTGCGCCGGCTGCGGAGAAACGCCTTACGTCAAACTGTTGACTCAGCTCTTCGGGGATCGCATGGTGGTCGTGAACACGGCGGGCTGTTCGGCCGTCTGGGGAGGGAGCTTCCCCTCCATGGCCTACCGGAAGAACGATCGCGGACACGGCCCCGCTTATGGATATTCGCTGTTCGAGGACTGCGGAGAGTACGGATTCGGCATCCACATGGGAGCGACCCAGAATCGCGAGCGACTGGCCGGAGAAGTCCGGGAAGCTCTCACGCTGGGGAACCTCTCCCAGGATCTGAAAACCGCCATGACGGACTGGCTGGATCTCCGTCTGGAGGTGGAGGGAACCCGCGCCCGGGCCGACCGTCTGTCGGAGCTTCTGGAGAAGGAGAAGGGCTCGGACGAGGCCCTCAACCGCATCTGGGAGCGTCGGGATTTCCTGGTCAAACGCTCCCTGTGGATTGTGGGAGGGGACGGCTGGGCCTACGACATCGGCTACGGCGGGCTGGATCACGTTCTGGCGGCGGGAGAGGACGTCAACGTGTTGGTGCTGGATACCGAAGTGTACTCCAATACGGGCGGACAGTCCTCCAAGGCGACGCCCACCGCGGCCGTGGCGGGATTCAACGCCGGAGGCAAGCGGACGGGCAAAAAGGACCTGGGCCTGATGGCGGTCACCTACGGCAATATCTACGTGGGACAAACCGCCATGGGAGCGGATAAGAGCCACACTCTCAAAACCTTCCTGGAGGCGGACCGGTATCCCGGAACCTCGCTGGTCATCGCCTACTGCCCCTGCATCAACCACGGTCTGGTGGCCGGGATGGGCAAGTCTCAGGAGCAGGAGCGCCGCGCCGTGGAGGCCGGATACTGGTCGCTGTATCGCCACAATCCGCAGCTGAGGCAGGCGGGGAAGAACCCCTTCTCTCTGGACTCCAAAAAACCCACCGCTTCGTTCCGGGACTTTCTGCTCAGCGAAGTGCGCTACGCTGCCCTGCAGCGTCAGTTCCCGGAGGTTGCGGAGGCCCTCTTCCAGAAGTCCGAAGAAGAGGCGAAGGCGCGTTACGCCTCGTACCAGCGTCTGGCGGGCGAGGACAAAATCCCCCTGACCGCTCAGTGATCTGTCGGTGATCTGAACAGTGTGACGAACGGGCGGCCAAAAGCCGCCCGTTTTTCTTGCGGGCGGAAAGCGTCTTTTTTAGTAAACGAGTACGCAATCCGCTATAATTTAACCATTGGGGAAGCGCTGATTGCGATTGTCAAAAGGTGGAAATGAAAATGGAAAAAATAAAACTGGAACTGGAAACGAAACAGGCCGGGATTGAACTTCGGGCGGCAGAGAATCCCGACCAATGGAAAGGAAGCGCCGTACTGGTTCTGATGACGGAAGAGGACTGCAAAAAGTGCGAGGTCGCGTCCGCCTGGAAGTCCCAGGTGAAGGCCCTTGTGAAGCGGAAGGATTTTCTGGGCAAAAAGGGCAGTCTGGTGAAGGTCCCCCTGTTCGGCGGAAATGTTGAAAGCCTTTACCTGGCGGGGCTTGGCGGAGATGAAGACTGCACCTCCGCCCGTCTGCGAGACAGCCTCGCCGGGGCTCTGCGCAGAATTGGGCGGGAACATAACGAATCCGTCCTGATTCTGACCGAAAAGAAGGGACGCGAGGAAGAAATTCTTTTGGGAGAGGCCGTTGAGCTCTGCGGCTATGTTTTCAACAAGTATAAAGGGAAGGCGAATCAGGACAAAAGCGCCCGGGAGAACGAAAACGAATTTTCTCTGAGTGAGGTTTTCGTCCCCGGCTCCACCCTGTCGAAGGACTGGGAGGCGCAGACCGGAATCGGCAGAACCTTCGCCGCGGCTCAGAAAACAGCCCGCAGCCTGGCCAACGAACCGGGCAACGTGGTCAATCCCCTGACGCTTGCGGAATATGTCGCCGCCTTCGCCAAAAAACAGGGCCTGTCCTGCGAGATCTGGGACGAAAAAAAGCTGGAAACCGAGAAGATGGGCGCTCTGCTGGCCGTGGGGCAGGGCTCGAAAACGCCGTCGCGCCTGATTCATCTGACCTGGAAGCCCAGGGGGAAGGCGAAAAAGAAAGTCGTTTTCGTGGGCAAGGGAATAACCTTCGACAGCGGAGGACTGGACCTGAAGCCCGCGGACTATATCAAAACAATGAAATGCGACAAGACC
The DNA here is from genome assembly GCA_031272035.1 of Synergistaceae bacterium. Lineage (NCBI taxonomy): Bacteria > Thermotogati > Synergistota > Synergistia > Synergistales > Synergistaceae > Synergistaceae bacterium. The sequence goes on along the minus strand of JAISUO010000010.1, from coordinate 636 downwards.
GGCGCCTGCAACGTCATCGGGATAATGCAGGGAGTCGCCGCCCTCGCGCCTGCCGCGGAGGTGCACGGCATTCTCGCCCTGGCGGAAAACATGCCCTCGGGCACGGCTCTGCGCCCTGACGACATCATTCGGGCCCGCAACGGCAAAACGATAGAAATCGACAACACCGACGCCGAAGGACGCCTTGTGCTGGCGGACGCTCTGTGCTTGGCCAGCGAACTGAAGCCCGACGCGATCGTGGATATGGCGACCCTGACCGGAGCCTGCGCCGTGGCGCTGGGGAACTGGACGGCGGGGGTGTTCGCCACGGACGACGCCCTCTGCGACGCGCTGCTCGCCGCCGGACGCAGAAGAGGAGAGCGTCTGTGGCGTCTGCCCATGGACGATGAAAAGATCGGAGAAACCCTGAAGTCGAAGTTTGCCGACCTGGTCAACGGAGCGGGACGCTACGGCGGAGCGACTTTCGCCGCGATGTTCCTGAACGAGTTTGTGGAAAAGGGCATCCCCTGGGCGCACCTCGACATTGCGGGCGTCGATTTCTACAAGGAAGAATGGGGCGTCTGGGCCGCGGGAGCGTCCGCCTGGGGCGTGCGCACCTGCCTCGACTACGTAATGAACCTGAAGTGACACCGAATT
>JAISUO010000009.1 GCA_031272035.1 Synergistaceae bacterium | reverse complement strand
TAAAAACAGACAGGTTAAAAGGCAAAAATCAGGCGTGTGGCGTGTGGCGTGTGGCGTGTGGCGTGTGGCGTGTGGTAGTGTAACCGGCCTCTCCGTTGGATGTCAAGAGCAGAAATGGCATAACATAACCCCCTTTTGTTGCTGATAAATTCTGAGAATTTAACAAATTATATCACGTGACGCGAATTATTGCGCGCCCGAACGTTACGGTAATTGCAGTCCGACAATAGCCACATTACAGCAAATTGCCGAAGGGGTAGGCAAAACGCTTCACATGGAGTTCAGATAGAACGACTTTCCCTCTTTTTCGGAAACGGGCTTTTACGGCGCGGGGAGTCGGGGTATACTGTCGTCGGTATATCGATGTTTCGAAGAGAGTGATATGTGATCATGGCGGATAACGAGACAGACGAAACAATGTACGAGGGCGACGTGGCGCGTCAGGTGAAGGACGTTCTCGACACGGAGCGGCTGGTGACGGCGCGTCTTGTGGATGCCGTGCTGCGCACCAGTCAGATGGCGGGGCTTGCGACGCCGGAGATGCGGGATATGTTTGACCAGTGGCTGAACCTGGTCGCCAATCAGGTTCTGTACGAAGTGGAAGAAAACATGAGGAAAAAGGAAGCGTGCGACATTTCCGCTCTTGCCCGATCCATAGGCGTGGGGGAAACAACGTTGTTTTCGCTGATGACGTTTCTGCATCGATCAGGCAGAATACGCATCGAGAAGGTTTCCATTTTGCCGGGGCAGGGTAAAAACGCGGAAGCCTGCGATTGTTTGCTTCGACAGGCATAGAACTGGCCGAAGAGGAGGCAGATGAACGATGATTTCTCTTAAAAAAAGTGGCCTGACGCTGCTGATGGCGCTGACTGCTGCGCTGCTGTCCTGCGGCGGAGCCTCCGCGGTTGTCCCTGACGGGCGCATTGGCGAGGTGGGGCTGAGATTTGAAAATGTGCGCTGGGGATGGAAGAACCTTGATGTGGACATTGTGAATATGACGGATCGGAACGTACTGTTCGGGGGAACGATGACGTTTCTTGACCGTTACGGAAAAACTTTGGCCTCCGCGAGCCTGCTTCCCCATAAGATTAATCGAAACAGCACCCGGCGCTATACGGGATATTTCGTCAGCGGATCGGGAGAGACGGCCCGGCGGGCGACGAGGGTGATCTGGGACTATGGAGCCCGGTGAGGCGGCGGCGATTTCATGAACGTTCCGAACTGTCGATTTTGGCGTCGTCTTTTGGGGATGTGCGTTTTGGCCGCCTGTCTGTGTTCTCCGCCTTTGCCGGCGATGGCGGGAGACAGCGCGGAGGCCTTCATGTCCGTGACCTTTGGGCTTTCCGCGGCTCGCACGCAAAAACGCATGGAAAACAGCGGAGCTGTGGCGGCCTCTTCTCTCCAGGACGAGCGCCTGAACATGAAGGGGACCTTCGAGTCACGATCGACGATTTTTACCTTTGGCTTTCACAGCAAAAAAGGGCTGAATTACAAGGCGGCGTTCCTGGGCAGCACGGGCAGCGCCGAAGAAGACCGGGCCTTTTACGACGTCCTGCGGGAGGCTTATAACACACGTTTCGGCCAGTCGAAGGAACGAGTCACGACGAAGGCTCAGGTGAAGGGCGGCCTCACTCTGCGGAGCGTCTGGACCCCCGACAAATACACCACTATCGCGCTTTCTCTGGACCCTGAACAGACAAATCGCTTTCCCGGCGACTCTCCCGGCAAACGCCCCATTCATCTGATTTATGTCTATTCGAAGTGGACAAAATAGGAAAATGAAATAATTATGAGAATGAAATAATTATTGACGGAAAGAGATTCGGGGCTTACAATTACTATTCGTGAATCGCGTGGGAAGGGCTGGATTAAAATTTCCGGAAAATATTTTTCAGGAAAGCCCCTGCCCGGCGGAAGGAGGAAAACAAAATCGTGTACGCAGTGGTGGAAACGGGCGGTAAACAGTACCGTCTGCAGGCAGGCGATGTGGTACGTGTTGAACGCCTGGAGGCCGAAGTGGGACAGGAAGTTGTTCTGGATCGGGTGCTCATGGTGGGCGGAGAGGATTCTTTGAAGTTCGGCTCGCCTCTTGTGAGCGGCGCCTGCGTGAAGGCGGAAGTAGTGGCTCAGGAGCGCGCCGACAAGGTTCTGGTGTTCAAGTTCAAAAGCAAGAAAAATTATCGCCGTATGAGGGGACATCGGCAGTATTACACGGAGTTGCGCGTCAGGGAGGTTCTGCCGGGTTAATGCGGAGGTTGCGTCCATGACGGTGATTACCCTGTTTCAGGGTAAGGAGGGTCTTGTGGGACTGGAGTCCCGGGGACACTCCGGTCAGGCCTCCAGAGGAGAGGACGTAGTCTGCGCGGCGATTTCGGCCCTGGTTCAGGCGTTGCTTGTGGGGTTGAGGGATGTGGCCCTTCTGGGGGATTTTGCGGATTGCAAAATAGACGCCAGCGTGCCGGTTATTCGCATCCAATGGCCTGAAAATCGGGTGAAGGAACTGGATTTATTGACGCGAACAGTGGCTTTGTCTCTTAAGGAAATAGCATCCGGCTATCCCGGATATGTGAGTATTGCGGAGGTGTGGTTATCTTGAGCATCATGAATTTTAAATTCGATATACAGTTTTTTGCCCATAAAAAGGGTCAGGGCAGTTCTACGAACGGACGCGACAGCAATCCCAAGTACAGGGGAATAAAGGTGTACGCGGACGCCACCGTGACGGCGGGGAGCATCCTGGTGCGTCAGTGTGGAACTCGTATCCATCCGGGCAAAAACGTGGGACTGGGGCGCGATTTTACGCTTTTCGCGCTGACTCCGGGGAAGGTTCGGTATTTGAGAAAGGGAGACCGCAGGTTTGTATCCGTCGAGGCGGCCGTTCAGGGTTGACGTGTCGTTCGGCGGACGTGAAGTAATATTTTTCGGGAAAACGATTGCGAGAGGGAGGGCTCCCTGCGTCGGAGCCTTCTCTTTTTGTTTGTGGTGGTGTTTTCGGTGAAATTTGTAGATCTTGTAAGAATTGCGGTTAAAGCGGGACGGGGAGGCAATGGCTGTCTGAGTTTTCACCGTGAAAAATTTCTTCCAAAGGGCGGTCCTGACGGGGCGGACGGAGGGAAGGGCGGCGACGTGATCCTGGAGACGGCGGACGGTCTCGCGACTCTCGCTGACTTTGAGTACAACAGAAAGTTTCAGGCGGGCCACGCTGGGCATGGAAAGGGTTCCATGCAGACCGGAGGCAACGGTTCGGATGTGGTGATTTCCGTCCCCTGCGGAACTTTGGTGCGAGACGCGGACACGGGAGAACCTCTGGCGGATCTGGTGGAGCCCGGTCAGAGATTTGTGGCCGCAAAAGGCGGACGGGGAGGACGGGGAAACGCTCACTTCACCAACTCCGTGAGACGCGCGCCCCGCTTCGCCGAGAAGGGCGACCCCGGCGAGGAAAGAAATCTGCTGCTGGAGCTGAAACTCATTGCGGATGTGGGGCTGGTTGGGCTTCCCAATGCGGGAAAATCCAGCATTCTGGCCGCCATCAGCGGAGCCCGTCCCAAAATAGCCGGATACCCCTTCACGACGCTTTCTCCCAATTTGGGCGTTTTGGCGGTGGACGACCGACAGATCGTCATTGCCGACGTTCCGGGCCTGATTGAGGGAGCCCACGACAACAAGGGACTGGGACTGCATTTTCTGCGTCATATCGAACGCACGCGTCTGCTGATCCATGTTATAGATCTTTCTTCTGACGATGTCTTGGAAGATCGGGACGTTATTTTGCGGGAGTTCGAGGCCTATGGCGCGGACCTTACCCAACGGCCCTGCATCGTGGCGGGCAACAAGACGGATCTTCCAGGGACAGAGGAAAAAGGCCGTCTCCTGCGGGAAGCGATGGAACGTATCGGACAGAAGTATCTCTGCGTAAGCGCCCTGAACGGCGATGGCATTCCGGCGCTTATCGAAGAAATTGTGGAACTGGTGAGGCGGCATCCCCGTCCGGCGGGGACGGTTTCCCTGGTGCGGGAAACGCCGGTGGAGCTTCCCCGGCTTCGAGGTTCGACGCCGGCTCCCGTGGCTGTCGTCCGCCTTACGGGAGTGAGTGGAAACGGTTTTCGCGTGGAACACGCCAATCTGGAGAAAACCGTCCGGCGAATCGATTTCGATCAGGAAGACGCTCTGATGAAATTCTCCAGAATTTTGAAACGCCTGAAGGTAGAAGAGGCTCTGGAGAAGGCGGGAGCTGTTGAAGGCGACAGAGTCTGCATCGGAGAGATGGAATTTGATTTCCAACCTGATAGAATAGGAGAGTAACGACGAGAAAACAGCCCTGTGGAAGGGACGGAAATTTCGTGGCAGAAAAAATGGGGATCATGGGAGGAACTTTCGATCCCATCCATTATGGTCATCTTCTGGCGGCTGAGGAAAGTCGTCGACAGCTCGGACTCGCCAGGATCGTGTTTGTTCCGACGGGTACGCCGCCGCATAAAATGGACCGATACGTCGCTGAGACCGAGGATCGTTACGCCATGACGCTGCTGGCCACAACGGAAATTCGTGAATTTTCTGTTTCCCGGACGGAAGTGGAGCGTCAGTATCCTTCCCGGACGGTGGACACCCTGCGGGAGTTTATCGGACAGGGAGTCTGTCCGGAGGAGTTGTTCTTCATCACGGGACTGGACTCGATTTTGAGCATCGAAACCTGGGCGAATTACATGGAGCTGCCTTCTCTTTGTACATTGGTTACGGTGACGCGTCCCGGATATTCTTCCGAAGCCGTGGCTGCTCTTCCGGAACCCATCAGGAGGGGACTGAGGCTGATTGAGATTCCGCAGTTCGCGATCTCCAGTACGGAAATCCGCACCAGAGTTCGAGAAGGTCGGGGGATTCGTTTTATGGTCCCGAGGCTTGTGGAAAACTATATTGAATATCGCGGATTATACAGAGAACCGGAGGTGCTGTAGATTTTGAGGGTTCTCAAAATACTGGCTGTCACAATTTTGATCATCGCTGCAACGGTAGGCGGAGCCGCCTGGAGTTTTATCAATCATCTTCAGGGTAAGCCTCTGCCTGTTTCTTTGCCCAACTGGTTCTCCGCGCAGAAGGTAAACGATATTTCGAGAGCGGAAAACCGCGAAAAAACAGGGGAGGAGATCAGCGGAGACTCCCTGCGGCAGACCGTGGAGACGGCTGTGGAACCGCTGAAGGGGACTGTGAATGTTCTGCTGGTGGGACTCGACGATGTGGACAACACCCAGCGGGCGGACGCGATTGCCCTGGCCACGTTCAATCAGGAAAGCGGTTTTGTCGGCATGATGGCCATTCCCCGGGACTCCCGTGTGCAAATTCCCGGGCACGGCTGGGATAAGATCAATCACGCCTATGTTTTCGGCGGCATCGACCTCCTGAAGAAGACGGTGATGAACCTTCTGAACGTGGGGATCGATTATTTCGTTATCGTCAACTACGACGGCTTTGCCCGGATCGTGGATCTTCTGGGCGGCCTCGACATCGACGTGGAGAAAAGACTGGTGTACACGGACTATTCCGCCAAGCTGTTTATCAACATTCCAAAGGGGTTTCAGCATATGACGGGCAAGACCGTCCTTGAATACGCCCGTTTTCGTCATGACCCGCTGGGAGACATCGGTCGTGTGCAGCGTCAGCAGAGAGTTATGGGGCTTCTCATGGAAAAAATGAAAAGCCCTTCAATTATTTGGAAAATTTCGGGCATCATTGAGGAAGCCGTGGCTTCCCTGAACTCCGACCTGACTCCACTGGAGGCCCTGAGGCTGGCAAATTTTGCCGTTTCTCTGCCCCGGGAGCGCGTGGAGCTCATTATGACGCCGGGCCGGGCTTCCTACATCGACACCGTCAGTTACTGGATCGTGGACGTTCCGGCGGCATCTCTGATATGGGCGAGATGGGTGGATGGGGGAGCTCTCCCTCTGCCGTTCCCCGACGACAGCCTGTCCATGGACATCGCCCTGATTTCGGACCAGTCAGACATTCAGTCTCTTCTGACGCGGATTGGTAAAATCGGCATTTTGAACGGAGACGGAGCCAGCGGTCTCGGCAAACAGGCTTCTCAGGCCTTTCAAAAGCTGGGGGTGGATGTGGGATTTACAGGCAACGCCCGTCATTTCGACTATCATACGTCCAACGTGGTCTATCCGGAAAACGCCACGGAGAACGACAAAAACGCGGCCGAAGCTCTGGCGCAGCTCTGCGGGATCACCAACAGGGCGCTGATCCAGAGTGATCGCACGGTCACAATGGTCAGCGTCATTCTGGGTCATGACAAGGAGTCCATATTTCGCCGGCTGCAGGATATTTCTTTTTAACCGCAATAACCGCAGAAACCGGACAGCGTATTTTTTTAAGGTCAAAGTTCAAAAAAATTTTAAAATCAGGAAGGGAGGTTGGCAGCGCATGGCAACGCTTGCGGAATATGGTTACGTTTGTGAGGCTCTGGCCGACAAAAAGGGATTGGACATCGTGGGTCTCGACCTCGGAGAGCTGGAGAGCCTGACGGATGTTTTCATTTTGGTGACCGGAAACTCCGAAGTCCACATGAAGACCCTTCTGGAAACGGCTCAGGAGGTTTTGGAGCGGCAGGGACACACAGTTCGCGTGGAGGGAGAGAACAGCTCGAACTGGCGTCTGCTCGACGCCGGGGATCTTGCCGTCCACGTGTTCAGCAGAAAGGGACGGGATTTTTATAAACTGGAAAAACTGTGGAGCGACGCGGAAATTTTGACTTATGAATATCAGGAATAAGGACATGGATGGTAATTTTTCAAAAATAACGCGCTTGTTCCTTATAAATTACATGAAAAAGGTTTTTTATAGTATTATAAACGCGGGTTATGGAGGACATTAACGAGGATATTGATCAAAAGGAGGAGTTTTTGTGAGGAGCCTGAAGAAAATACTGTTGCTGTCGGGGATTTTCTTTTTCGTGGCGAGTTGCGTCTCAGCGGCTGAAGCAAAGACGTTTCTGTCCATAGCCACCGGCGGCGTCGCAGGCGTCTATTATCCTCTGGGCGGGGGACTGGCCCAGGTTCTGAACGACCACGTTCCGGACGTGGAAGTGACGGCCGAGTCCAGCAATGCCTCGACGGCAAACATCAACCTGATCGCGGGGCACGAGGTGACGCTGGCTCTGGTGCAGAACGACGTGGCCTACGGAGCTGTCAGGGGGGAGAAGCCTTTCAGAAACCCCGTGACGAATCTTCGAATGATTGCTTCTCTTTATCCTGAGCATCTGCAGTGCATAACCACGAAATCCAGCGGCGTCAAAACAATGGACGACCTGAAGGGGAAACGGGTTTCCGTGGGGGCGCCGGGGTCGGGCGTGGCGAACAGCATCGGCGTCATTCTGCCCATCGCCGGTCTCAAATATTCAGACATGAACACGGATTTTCTCGATTTTGCCAACACGGCGGGTCGTATTCAGGACGACCAGCTCGACGTGGGATTTGTTCTGGCGGGATATCCCACCGCGGCGGTTATGGCTCTGGCCGCCCAGAAGGAGATCGATCTCGTGTCCTTCAGCGACAGTCTCATGGACGAACTGACGAAGAAATATCCTTATTTCACGAAGGACGTCATTCCGGCAGGGACCTACCGGGGAGTGAACCATGACACCCCCACTCCGGCGGTTATCGCCGTGCTCGTTTGCGACGCGCAGCTCCCCGATGAGCTCATTTACAACATTACGAAGGCCATTTTCGAGAATCTCGACGAATTGAAGCCCGTTCATGACAAGGCAAAGCTGATCTCTCTCGAAAGCGCGCTGGAAGGGGCGGCCATTACTGTGCATCCGGGAGCGGCGAAGTATTACGCCGAGAAAGGTCTGAAAGTTCCCACGTTCTGATTGCGTTACCGAGGAGAGGAACTCCGCCGTTCTCGAATGTCATTGGATTTTTTTGAATTTGTTTGATCGAACCTGAAACGAAAAAATGAGAGCCTCGCACAGGGGTTCTCCTTTTTTATCCGGTTATGTTTATCCGGTTATATCCCTGATGAGGTGGGGAAATGTACAAAAGCAGAAGCGTTCTTTGGGAGATTGTATTTCTTGCAGCGGTCTTTTTTCTCGCGTTTCTCGCGGGCCCGACTCCACGGGCGGCAGCGGGGGAGGGGCCATCCGCCGAAGCATCGTCTCAGCAGGAAATTCTGGCTCTGGAGTACCGCCTGCGTCTTGCCCGGACTTCCGCGGAGGATGCGGAGGGACGGGAGGCTTTATACCTTGGCATGATCGAAGAATGTCCGGACACGGAGGCCGCTCAGGAGGCCCTGTGGAATCTGGCCGCTCTTTACCTCGACGGCTTCGACGATCCTCAGGAGAAAAAGGCTCAGGAGGTGCTGGAGTATTTTCTGAACAAATATCCGGAGTCCGACTGGGTTCCTCAGGTCGAAAATCGACTGATTTGGCTTTACGAGGGGACGGACAATACGGAGCGTCTCCTGCAGCTCTACGAAAAAATTCTGCAGCGGGACATGCCCCTTTCCCTGCGTCTGCCCCTGGCGCTTCGCTGCGCCCAGGCCTGGGAGAAGGCCAAACGACCGGAAAAAGCCCGGGAATGGTATGCCCGCGTTATAAAAGAAGCGGGATCGAAGCCCTTCCCCGAGGTCGCCACGGCCAAAGCCCGCCTTGCAAAAACAGGTAAAAAGCGATGAGCGCCAATGACCTCTCCCAAAATTGAAGTCTGCGATCATTATTTTTATCGAAATTAAAAACATAAATTCTGCAAAAATACGGAAACATGCGTTGTTTTACAGGGTTTATTCTGCATAATAGACTCTGTACATGAGATTTTTCTGCCCTTAAAGCGGAAAAACCTCATGGAATATAGAAGAACAGGCTGAAAGGAAGAAAAATATGGAGAGTGGAGCGACAATTCGCGCCGTATCAGCGTATCTGCCGGAAAAAATTTTGGACAATGCTGAACTGGTCCGGCAGTTTGGAACATGGACGGAACATAAGATTTTCAACAAAACCGGAATCCTCAGACGTCACGTCGTGGAAGGAGAGCTGGTTTCCGACCTTGCCGAAGCGGCGGCGAAACGGCTTTTTGAGGAGCATTCGATCATTCCCGACGAGATCGATTTTCTTCTGCTTTGCACGGAGTGCCCCGACTACTTTTTGCCGGCCACGTCCTGCATCGTTCAGAATCGTCTGAAACTCCGGAAGGACGTCGGCGCTCTCGATTACAACCTGGGCTGCTCGGGGTTCATTTATGGTCTCGCTCTGGCAAAAGGGCTGGTGCTGGGAGGGATTGCCCGTAAAATTCTTCTGATTACATCGGAAACCATCACGCGCACCATTCACCCTCTGGACAAGAGCACGCGCACGCTTTTCGGAGATGGCGCGGCCGCCGCCCTCGTGGAAAAGGAAACCCTTGACGGAGGCGATCCGGGAATCGGAGAATTCTCTCTCGGCACCGACGGCAGCGGCATGTCGAAGCTGATCATTCCCGCCGGGGCCTGGGCCTGCCCTTCGTCGCCGGACACCCGTTCGGAAACCGTCAATCGCTGGGGGAACGTGCGCACTCCTGAAAGTCTCTATATGAACGGTCCGGAGATTCTGAACTTCTCTCTCGAAGTCGTGCCCTCCTGTCTGAACGACATTCTGGAGCGCAATGGCGTCACCCTGAAGGACATCGATCTGGTGATCTTTCATCAGGCCAGTTATATGCTGCTCAAAAAACTCAGGGAGGCCCTGGACATCCCGGAGGAAAAATTTGTCATCAACATCGAAAACTACGGCAATACGGTCAGCAGCACCATCCCCATCGCTCTGTGGGAGATGGAACAGCTGGGACGCCTGAAAAAAGGGGATCGTGTTTTGATCATGGGGTTCGGCGTGGGGCTTTCCTGGGGAGGCACCGTGCTGCGGTGGTAGCGCCAGAGCGCGTCAAAATGGGGAACCGTTGGAGTTCCCCATTTTTTAACTGCAATCGGCCGTCACGTCGGGCATCAAAGGTCCTTCAGTAAAGCCTCCATTTTATCCATGGCCTTGACCAGCGTGCTCATGGACTGGGTGCAGGCGATACGGATGTAGCCCTCGCCGCTGCTGCCGAAGGCAGAGCCGGGAATGGTGGCCACCTGGGCTTTTTCGAGGAGCTTCCAGACGAAGTCCTCGCTGGAGAGCCCTGTGCCTTTGATGTTGGGGAACAGATAAAAAGCGCCTTCCGCCGGGTTGCAGGTGACGCCCTTCATTTTGTTGAGCCGTTCGGTGACGTAATCCATCCGTTCCGCAAAGATTTTCTTTCGCTCGATCAGCCTCGCGTCGTGTTTATTCAGAGCGTAGGACGTTCCCTTTTGGGCCAGCGTGTTGAGCCCGTAGGTCTGATTGCTGGCCAGCAGCGTCATGACGCGGATCAGCTCCACCGGTCCAATGGCGTAGCCCACGCGCCACCCGGTCATGCAGTGGCTTTTCGACATCCCTCCCATGGTCAGGGTGTGTTCCCTCATTCCGGGCAGAATGGCAAAGGGGACATGTTCGCCCCTGTAGATCAGAGCTTCATAAATTTCATCGCTCAGGACAAAAAGATCGTGTTTCGCGACGACCCCTGCGATTTCCTCCATCTGTTTCCGGGGGATGACCCGGCCTGTGGGATTGCAGGGGGAGTTCAGCAGAAGGCCTTTTGTTCGTGGAGTGATCACCTTTTCAAGATCGGGCACAGTGGGGGCGAAGCCGTTTTCCTCCCGGGTCTTCACGGAGACAGGGACGCCTCCGCACTCCGTCACCTGCGAAAAATAGGGAGGGAAACAGGGTTCCACCACGATAATTTCGTCTCCGGGATTGAGCAGAGCCTGTATGGCCAAATGAGGAACCTGGATGCCTCCCACGCCCATAAGCACCTCATCGATGGTCGACGTGAGGCCGTGATGGCGCTTCCAGTAATCGCAAACCGCCTGACGGACGTCGGGAAAACCCTGCAGGGGAGGGTAATGAGTGAAACCCTTCTTCGCCGCGTCGGCCGCCGCGTCGATGATGTCGTGTTCCGTGTCGAAATCCGGTTCGCCGATGCTGAGGTTCAGAACGCCCTCCATTTTTTCGATGGCCTGAAAAATTTTGACCATGCCGCTCGGCTTCAGGTTACTGTAACGATCCGCCAGTTTCATACTCTCGCACTTCCTTTCAGATCTGCTGTCTGTTTTTATTATAGAACAAAATTAAAAGTTTCAGGTATTGCGCCCGGAAAATGGTTATCCTATAATTGCTTCACTTCGACGAATGAAATCTTGTTTGATCGAAGAAAGACAGTCATAAAAAGGAGAGATCTTATATGCAAAAGAAATGCCAAAATTTATTAAAAAAAAGTTTAGCACAAAAATTTTTCCTGATGTTCATGCTTCTTCTTGTATCCGGAGGGACCGCCTGGGCTGCCGACCCCATCAAAATCGGGTATCTGGCGACGCTGACGGGAGAGGGCGCCACCTGGGGCCAGCATGAGCGCGACGCGGCGGCACTGGCGATAAAAGAGGTCAACGCAAAGGGCGGTCTTTTGGGACGTCCGGTAGAGCTGATCTGCTACGACATCAAAGGAAAGCCCGAAGACGCGGTGAACGCCGTGCGCAGACTGGTTTTTGAGGACAAAGTCGTGGCCATCGGAGGAAGCAACTACAGCGGCATTCAGCTTGCCGTGGCTCCCATCGCCGATAAGGAAAAGATTCCCGTGGTCTCCAGCTCCGCCACAAATCCGGCGGTCACCGTGGACCCCGACACGGGAAAGGTTCGTCCCTACATGTTCCGCATCACCTACACCGACCCCTATCAGGGAATGATCATCGCCGACTACCTGATCAAAAAATGCGGCGCGAAGAAACTGGCCATCATTGGGGACATTGGGGACGCTTACTCCGAGGGGCTGACGGAGTTCGTGAAAGCCAGAGCGGAGGAGCTGAAGGTGGAAAATAAGTTTTGGGCCTTTCGCGGCGGCGACGTGGATTTTCGGGCCCAGCTCACCGAGGCGAAGGCCTGGGGAGCGGACGCCGTGGCTCTGACGATGCTTTACAAGGAAATGGGACTGGTGATCAAACAGGCGGCGGAACTGGGATGGAAACCCTTCTTCATGGGCGGGGACGGCTACAGCCCCAATATCTTCGAGATCGCGGGAGAGGCGATGGAGGGGACGTTCTGGGTGTATCCCACCAGCGACGAAGATCCCAAACTGGCGGGACTGATCGCGAAATTCGAAAAGGAGTACGGTAAAAAGCCCACGGAAGTTCTGAACATGACCTTTGGCTACGATATTTTGCAGATGATCCTTCACGCCGTCGAGGTGGCCGGCAAGGCGGAAGGCCCCGCCGTTCGCGACGCCCTTGAGAATACAGTGGATTATCCGGTGACCCATTTCAACTGGACGGTGGACAAGGCGACCCACAATCCCCTGAACAAGCCCGCCGCCATCCTGAAGGCCACGGGAGGCAAAGTGATCTATCTTGAAACCTGGGATCCCCAGGCCGTTTTTTAGGCGATCTCTCAAAAACCTAAAAACGAAACACTTCAGATAAAATCAGGACCGCCGGCTTAGCCGGCGGTTTGCTCTGCTCCTATAAGGGGCTCTTAGCCAGATGGCGTGTCGGTATGTACAGCCTGCGCCACTTGTAAAGCATCGTCTCGTTAATCCTCAGCTCTGAAGCCACTTCTTTCACTATCTTCGGGTTCGCGTGGCTCAGTTTCACCGCATTCTTCCTGAAGTCCTCGTCAAACTTCCGTCTGATTGTCAACACAGTTGCAGGTCGCCTGGCTTCCTTAACTTACTGTCCGATATTTTAACGTACTCCCTTTTATTCGTTTAGCCGCGCCGAAACAGCAGCAGCAGCATTTTTGACTGCAGGTATCGCTACGCTCAAAACATCATCGGTAAATCGAAAGGACGGCCCCGTCAGGGCGATAACGCCTGCCGCTTTTTTCCACGCTTCCAAAATCGTAGAGGCCACGCAAAGAATGCCTTCTTCTCGTTCTGAAACGCTAATGTCGTACCCGTTTCGGCGAATTTCTTCTAATCTGGCGTTTACGGGCTCAATATCCACAATTGTATGCTCCGTAATTTTGACAGCGTCCTTGAGTATTTCCCTGACTTCGCTTTGAAGCATGTAGGCCATAAGACATCGTCCCGAAGCTCCCACGTACAATGGAAATTTTTCTCCGATACGTACAGAACGCCTGAGAGAATGGCTACATTCCATCTGATCATATACCACTCGGTATTTACCGTCTCTGACGTACAGATTCACTGTTTCATTGAACTGATTCCTCAGGGCGGCCATTTGCTCGTAGGCTATATTGCGCAGCAAACCCGCTTTTTGGGCGATAGCACCCAAATAGTAACACTTCACTCCCAGACGGTAGATTTTCTTTTTCTCTTCCCTTTCTATAAAACCTTCTTCCAGAAGCGCGTTGATGATACGAGAAGCTGTCGGCAACGGCATATCCAGCTTGCTCGCGATCTCCGACAGTCTGAGTTCCATATTGTCTTCATTAAAGCAGGTCAAAACCGCAAGGGATTTCTTGATGGATCGGTTAAGTTCATTTGTTTTCGATAATGTCACGATAAAAACCTCCCGCGCATGTCCAAGGCTTGACAATTTTTCTGGAAAATCATAACATATTATTAAAATATGATAATTATATTCCATAATATGAAAGTTTATGCTTAATTGTTTGAAATTTAATATATAGGATAATGTCGTGGTTTACGTGTTTTATGCAGGAAAGGAGTGGATTCGTGTGAAATTTGACGAAGTCCCTGG
>JAISUO010000008.1 GCA_031272035.1 Synergistaceae bacterium | reverse complement strand
TCTTTACTCGTGTAAGAACACCCTGATGTCGATTTTCAGCCATTTACCCTGCATTTTTCTGGAGGTTATCCTTCCGAAAAGTAATTTGCCCGCATCCATCAGCCGCGAGAAAATCACATTATCGGCCTTCGGAACATAGCCAATTTTCACGCCATCCGCGTTTTTGACAACAATCGCCCTTTTGTCGTGCGGATTATCCGGCTCCCGAAAAAAGTCGAGTTTGTCGTCCACGTTCAAATAAGGCTCCAGTTCCTTAATGCCCTCTACGTGACTTGTACCGGCCACGTGAGTGTCGAACAGGAAGATATCCCGCTCAAAAGGTTTTGGAATAACAACGTTTCCGCCTTTGTCGTGAAGCAGATGGACAAGGCCGTTTCCGTCGGTTTTAACCAGTTCGCCCATTTTCTCACCTCAACAACGCTTTAACCTTTTGGGTTTGGCTAATCAGCCCAGCTTTAGTATAACCTATAGCGAATCGCGTAACCGCGTACTGAAAAAAGACGCTTAATACCGGTAACGACCGCGGGGATTTCGCCTCTCTGAGCCTCAATGTCGTACGTGATGTTATTTTTTCCTCTCTCCCACGCGGGCGAGGAGTTCCCGCCTGGAGGAGACGTTCAGCTTCATGAAAATGTGCCGGTTGTGGGTCTTGATGGTGTTGACGCTCACTCCCAGCGCGTCGGCGATTTCCTTTGCGGTACGCCCTTCCCGATAAAGCGCCAGCACCTCCTGCTCCGTCGCCGTCAGGGGTTCTGTTCCATCAGGCTCCGTCTCGCTCTGAGGCGCGGGGTCCTCTGAGGGGCTTCGCTCCTCCGGGGCGGCCATGCTCCGGGAGCGCAGAAACTCGATCAGGTCGTCGATTTCCGGAATTTTGACTGTTTCGTAATCGGGTTCCCTTCCCGGTTCTCCCGACTCCACCGCTCCGCGAATGGCGTTGATTCCCCTGAGAATCGGCCGGGCGCACCAGTGGCTCAGGACGAAGGAGAAAAGCGCGCCCGCCCCGAGAAGGAGCAGCGACAGAGACCAGAGCTTTCCCTCGTCCGCCGAGGCGGCGGCGTCGAAGTCCGCTTCGGGAATGAGAAACGCCAGAGCGTAAGACTGACCGCCGAAGGGGGAACCGCTGGCGTACAGACTGACCGGCTCGTGCAGCCCCACAAAAACCTCTCCGTCGTCCCGCGAGTAGACGGAAAAACCCTTTTTCCGGCCCTTCACCTTCAGTTTGTAACCGGAACCGGACTCCCGATTCGCTCCATAACGCCACGAAAACAGGGCGCTTCCAAGGTCGAAAGTCTCCACGTCGGAGTTCGTGTCCACCGGCGCGAGGACGCAGAAAATATCGTTGAATATCTTTCCGTCGGGCACGTGGGACAGTTTGAAAAGCATGTCGCTGACCTCGAAGCCGCACACGCCGAAGACGTTTCCCCCCGAATCGACCAGAGGGGCGGAGCACAGCATCCCTCTGTAATTTGTGCCTTTCAGGTTTCCCGCCGGCTGCCAGTAATAAAGCCGGGGCGCGGAGTCGGAGGCCTCCCAGGCCGCCTCCTGGGGCAGTCTGAACCATCGCGCGTCCTCCACGTCGAACTCCATCGTCCACTGGGCGTCCAGAACGATTTTGTGCCTCATCCCGATCCGGGAGATTCCCCGCAGCAGAAGAATTGCCGAGGAGCTGTTCAGGGCGGGCTCCCAGTTTTTGAAGAAAAGTCCGGCCCGGAATCTCTTTTGCTCCTGAGATCGCTGGCTGACCGTGGCGTTCAGAACCACGAACGCGCCGCTGGCCCTGGCCCGATCCAGAGAGAAGAACAGCGTGTCGTACTGGGCGTCCAGAACGTCCTCCAGAACGCCGGGGCTCATCTGCCGCAGACCGTCGGGCGTGGGCAGAAGCGCCTTTTCCGCCAGAGCGCGCTCAATATTCTCCGACAGGTAGCTGGAGAGCTGGAGGGCCTGAGCCGCGATGCCGCCGTACTGTTTTTCCGTGGCGCGGGCCATCCCTGCCAGCTCCGACTCCATAGATTTTTTGTTTTCTCTGACTTTTACGGTAAAAAAGCCCATGAAGGTCAAAAGACCCGCGACGATCAGGAGCATCGTCACCGTCAGGAGCGCGGAGAAGACGAATATCCGCGTGGACAGACTGACCGGCGGAACGCTTCTGACGCCGCCGCGTCCCAGGAGGGTCAATTTCCCGTCAGCGCCTTCGTGAAGTTCGCGAACGCGCCCTCCGAGGCGGCGCGGAACGCTTCGTCCGGCCCCATGGACTCACGGAGTTCCAGAAACTTTTCCCGCGACTGCTGGGCGCTCTTCCTCAAAAGGGACTCGTACTTCCGCTCCAGCCTCTCATAATCGTCCAGAAGGGGCGGAATGAAGAAGTCGTATTCCCTCTCCATGACCGCCATCAGGTCCAGGAAGCGATCCCGGAGGGGAACCGCGTTTCCAGCCCCTGCGGTCGCGGACCGCTCGACCACGGCCCGCCGTATGGCCTCGGCCGTGACGGGAAGATACCCCGTGTCTCGCAGATAATTCAGATTATTCTCCGGCGCCGTCAGCCATTTCAGGAATATGACGGCGGCTTTTTCCCTCTCCGGCGTGGATTTCAGAAGGCAGAATCCGCCCGCCCGCTGGATCGCCGTTTTCCGGCCCCCCTCGAACACGGGGCAGGGCAGCAGGTCGAAGGTCACGGGCACGGAGGTGTTGTCGGAGTAGATCATGGACGTGGGAAGGAACGTGATGCCAGCGGTGGAGCTCGTCCAGCAGACCAGGTCCCCCGTTTTGGTGAGGTCCGTTCCATACCCCTCGTATATGGCGGCCCATCCTCTCACGGCGGGCTCATAGGCGGCGTCCCAGACCTTCCTGAAAATCGGGGAGTCCACGTTTATCTTTCCGATCACTTTCCCGTCTTTCGAGGGCGCGAAAAAATCCTCTCCCAGCTGCTGGAAGGCCGTCTGAGCGAAGTTGAAAAGGCTGTCGAACATGAAGAACATCTGACCGTCGCCCGGCGTCGGAGTCCGGTCGTCCGTCCACCGGTGGTACTCCCGCGCCAGCCGGAGAAGGCCCTCCGTCGTGGCCAGGTCCTCAATCCGCGCGCCCGTCGCCTCGGCGAAGGGGTCGAAAAGGGTCCGGTTCACAATGAGCCCCTCGGTGGATTTGTTGACGGGGAACACGTAAAGCCCGCCGTTCAAAATCCGTCCTTCCTCCAGAAAACGGGGAACGTAGGCGGCAAGCTCCTTCCCGGTGAAATGCGGGGCGAGGTCGGCCAGCCTGTTCTTCCGGGCGAGCAGAATGGCGGTTTTCGGATAGGCGATGGCGATGTCGGGGGGCTCCGGAGCGCCCGGGTCCCGGTTGGCGATGAGCTCCAGCTTCTCGTGGAGCACCCGGGAGGTTCCGATGGAGGTGACCAGGAGGGTGATTCCCTTTTCTCTGCCCAGGGTGCGGTTGAACTCCTCGGCCACTTCGCTGAGGGCGTGCCGGGCCTGACTGCCTGGGTTGTGCCACATGGTCAGGACGACGGGATCGGAGGGCTTTTCCCGAAGCCACAGCCACAGGGACAAAACCGCGGCAACGGCGCAGAGAGCTCCGCACATCCACAGCCGTTTTTTTCTTCGCTTCCCCGCGTTGGGATTTTTCATGCTTCACCGATCTCCGTATTGGATTTAGGATTTAGATTTAGAAAAATCAATGGTTCTGGCCGTTCATGCGATAATTTTTATTATTCAAAATCTGGCATTGGAAAAACTATACCACAAAAACGAAAAACGAAAAAATGCAGAACGGACGGTCAACAGTTTTGGATAAAAGTTAATGGTTTCCCGCAGGGTCACCGGTTCCATCACCTTATTTCGGGCGCAACTTCCTATAGTATACTGCCCATATACCGATCTGAGGAAACGGAAACGCGGGTTTCCGGAGGTCATTTTTGGAGGCGCGATGGATCAGCTTCGTTGCATAGTCGAGCGTATAACCTACACCAACGAGCAAAACGGGTTTACCGTCCTGAAAGTGCGGGCGAAGGGCCACAGCGACCTTGTGCCCGTGGTCGGCTGCATGGCGGCGGTAAACGTCGGGTCGGTGCTTCTGGTCTCCGGCGAGTGGAAAACCGATTCCAAATACGGCCTTCAGTTTGCTGCGTCCTCATGGGAGGAAAAACTTCCGGCGACCGTCGCGGGTATTGAGCGATACCTGGGCAGCGGGCTCGTCAGGGGCATCGGGCCGAAGTTCGCCAGGCGAATCGTGGAGAAGTTCGGCGTGAACACGCTCGACCTGATCGAACAAGCCCCGGACAGGCTCATCGAGGTGGAGGGCATAGGAGAGAAGCGCATAGCGTTCATCAAAAAGGCATGGGACGAGCAGAAAGAAATCAAAAACGTCATGCTTTTCCTCCAGGAACATCAGGTCAGCACTGCGCACGCGGTGAAAATATTCAAAACATACGGCGCCGAAAGCATCCGGACGGTCAGAGACAATCCCTATAAGCTGGCCGACGATATTTGGGGCATCGGCTTCAGAACAGCCGATACGATAGCGATGAAAATGGGGTTCGATAAAGAAGGGTACCCAAGGCTCCGAAGCGGGTTGATGTATACCCTGAGCGAAGCGTCCAACGATGGGCATTGTTTTCTGCCCCGCGCCGATCTGCTGGAAAAAGCGTCCGTCATGCTGGAAGCGGACGAGGCGCGGCTCGGCTCCGCCGTCGAAAACATGCTGACGGAAGGAGACGTTCAACTGGAGGAACCGGACAAAATATATCTCATGCCCTTTTACCACAGCGAACGGGGCGTCAGTCAAAGGATCGCGAGCATCATGGCGACTCTGCCCCTGTTCCGGGCCGATATTCCGCAAATTGAAGCAAAAGGGAAAAACGGCATCGTCTACGATGAGGTTCAGAAAGAAGCCATCCGGCTGGCGCTTCAGTCGAAAGTCATGATCCTGACCGGAGGACCGGGCACAGGCAAGACCACCACCACAAAGGGTATTATCGCCGCTTTTGCCGCTCTGGGCGGTGAAATTCTGCTCTGCGCTCCCACAGGCCGGGCGGCGAAGCGCCTTTCCGAAACCACCGGCAGGGAAGCAAAGACGATTCACCGGATGCTCGGCTATAACCCCCTGTCCGGTTACGAAAGAAACGCGGACAATCCGCTTGAGGGCCACGCGCTCATCGTGGACGAGTCCAGCATGATCGACGTCATCCTGATGTACAATCTGCTCAAAGCCGTGCCGGACTGTATGACCGTCGTCTTCGTCGGAGACGCGGACCAGCTTCCCTCTGTGGGGGCCGGAAACGTGCTTCTGGACATGATCGGTTCCGGCGTCATTCCTGTGGTGCGTCTTCAGACGATCTACCGTCAGGCTCAGGCCTCCGACATCGTGATGAACGCGCACAGGGTCAATCGTGGAGAATTTCCGCAGCTCAACAAAGGGAAGCGCACGGATTTCTTTTTCATTGAGGAAAGCGAGCCGGAGAAGATACCGGAACTGATCGGCGACCTGTGCGCCCGACGTCTGCCCCGTTATTTTCGCGTCGATCCCGTCCTCGGCGTCCAGGTTCTCACGCCCATGCAGCGCAGCGCGACCGGCGCGGCCGCTCTGAACGCCATGCTTCAGGAAAAGCTCAACCCCGACGGGGAAAGCCTTCGGCGCGGCGGCACGGAATACCGAACAGGCGATAAGGTCATGCAAATCCGGAACAACTACGAGAAAGGCGTGTTCAACGGCGACATCGGAACCATTGAAAAAGTCGATCCGGAGGAAAGGGAGCTCACGGTTCTCTTCGACGAAACGCCCGTTGGCTATGACGTGTCGGAGCTGGACGAGCTTGTCCTTGCCTACGCCACCACCATCCACAAGGCGCAGGGCAGCGAATATCCCATCGTGGTCATGCCTTTCACCATGCAGCATTTCATTATGCTCCAGCGCAATCTGCTGTACACGGGGATCACCCGCGCGAAGAAAGCTCTGGTTCTGGTCGGGACAAAAAAAGCCATTGGCTGTGCCGTCCGCAACAACACAGTCACGAAGAGAAACACGTTTTTGGCGGAACGGCTGAAGACGGCGGGGTCGGACAGGTAGATTTCATGCTGTCTGCGGGCACATCCACAATGGCATACTTCACGCCTGTATTGGGGTCGCCCCTGCCGTCTCTCCTTACAGAAAACACGTAATGCGGCATATCTGCACCCTTATAATGCTTTACAAACCGGCCTCTCACGGTCATTCCGCTGCGTATGGCCACGTTCATGGAAGCGAGATTCGTGTCTCGGACAAGCGAAAACACCTCGCTGAATCCAGGAACACGAAAGGCGTACTCTCGAACAGCGACAGCGGCTTCGGTGGCATAGCCTTTGCGCCAGTAACGCCGATTAAACAGATAGCCTATCTCCGGAACATTCTCTCTGTCAGTTTCGCAATACTGTAAACCGCAAATTCCGATAACAACATTTGTTTCTTTCAACACGACCGCCCACCGTCCGAAACCATGTTCAGCGTAGTGATTTAATTGTTTTTGAAGTCCGGCAAGGTTATCCTCCTCGCTCCATGCGCCGTCCCAGGCGGCCATCGTTTCAGCGTCTCCGACGATTTCTCACGTCGCCGGCAGGTTGTCCATCGTCATTTCCCGCAGCGTCAAACGCTCGGTTTCAAGTATTATTTTCATGCAATTCCACTTCCTTAAAAGGGTCAGTACGTTCCGGCGCCGCTCATACTTTATCACGACCGTCGATCATTTATAATGGAGTTAAAATTACGACACTGGAGGTTTCGGCAATGAACTCCCTCGACATCACGGGCTTTGAAGAGCCCGAACGCATCTCGTTCTGAATTCCGCCGCGATGAATTATGGGCAAATCGGAAACGAATAAAAACAAAACGAATGTGAGCCGTATTTTGGACAAACTGGGGATCGCCTACAGTTCCCACAGCTACGATGGGTCGGACGGAAAATTCGACGGGGTTTCCGTGGCCCTGAAGATCGGACGGCCTGTGGAAATGATCTACAAAACTCTGATTTTGCAGGGAACTGACGGAGAATATTACGTCTTCGTCGTTCCGGGGGCGGAAAAAATCGATTTAAAACTGGCGGCAAAAGCCGTCGGCGTCAAATCCATCGATATGCTTCCCGTGACCGACATCAACGCCGTGACGGGCTATATCCGGGGCGGGTGTTCTCCTGTCGGGATGAAGAAGCGCTACCCGACCGTTTTGGACGCTTCCTGTCTGAAATTGGAGAGAATGATCGTCAGCGCCGGAAAAATCGGCGCGCAGGTAGAATTGGCTCCCGCCGACCTGATACGGGCGACCGACGCCCGAGTCGCCGCGGTCACCGAGAAGGCGTCGAAAGAGCTGGTCGCGGCCTCAGAAAAGCAGAGATGAAAAATGCGTATTGACGTGAACATCCCTGAGACGAAACACCCGACAAAGGACGTTGAACCTTACGGACCAGAAGCCTCGGACTTCACGAGATTGCTTTTTTAACGGCTTTTATGGATTTATACCAATTTGAAGTAAAAGGCCTAAAGTTAGAATAGCTAAAAGCAATGATATTCAAACATTAGCTTCTTCATTAACGCTCGATTGAAAGCAAATTGGTATTAATTCTTGCAGACAGGTTTATACCGTAACTGACCTCACCTTTTGATATAGTATTGGTCTGAAAATGAATTTTGAAGGGGAACGCAGGGAGATTTCACGATGAAACAGAAACCGACACACAAACTCAGTAAGATCGCGGAACGGACGCTATGAAAAAAATCGACACCCACATTCACTTCGCGCCGGAGATCCCGCATTTCACGGAATTGGCACAGGCTTCCCGCCACGAATACACAGCATCCCACCTCGCCGGCGTGTTCGCCGAGCTGGACATCGTCCATGCCGTCGTCATGGGCAATCGTGGGTTGCGGCCCGGCAGTTTCGACGACTATCCGGCGTTTCTGAGCTACTGCGCCGGTTTGCATAAGGAGAATCTTGAGCCCGACGTGTTGCCCGAATCCATCGCGCTTGCCGAAGAAAATTTGCGTTCTCCGCGCTGTGTCGGTCTGAAAATCTATGCCGGATACTGCCCGCTGAATCTGAACGACCCCATTTATTTTCCGTTCTACGAATTGGCCGCCACGTATCAAAAACCTGTGGCCGTGCATACCGGCACGACCGCTCATCCGCGAGCGTTTCAGAAGTACAGTCACCCGCTCCAGCTGGACGATGTCGCCGTCCTCTATCCGCAGGTGCAGTTCGTCATGTGCCACTTCGGCAATCCCTGGCTGATGGATGCGGCGGCCGTTCTTGAGAAAAACGAAAACGTGGTCGCCGACCTCTCCGGCCTTCTGGTCGGATATCTGGACATGCCCGTGTTCACACAGGAACAGGCGGGGTATATTCAGCAGCTGAAAACATGGATTGCCTATGTGGACGACTACGACAAGTTCATGTATGGCACGGACTGGCCGCTGGCAAATATGCGAAATTATATTGATTTTATCACCATGCTTATACCTGAGCGCCATCTGGAAAACGTCTTTTACAACAACGCCGCCCGGGTTTACGCGCCACGCGTAAAATAAAGGCCCGCTGATATCAGGCTGCTTTTTCCTCCCGATTCCCCTGTCCGGTTTATCGTAAACCGTGTTGTGGTGGAAGGTCGTAGTACGTTTCGGTTTTCTTCGCTACCTCCAAATAGGTGAAAATCAGGGCGGGCCGCCTGTGGAGACCGTCCTTTTCCAGTTCGCCTTCAGCGGGCGGAACGGAGATCGGAGGAATTTTGCTCGGCAAACCAAAGCGGGCGATCATTTTCGCGCCCGCCCTTTCCGCGTTTTCACGATCTTTCTCGCTCGGTTCATCTGCCGTGATTTCATCATATTGTTCCCAAATCTCGTGCAGAATTTCCAGTTCGTCCCCAATCGAAACCGGTGAATCGTCCAGCGCGAACATCAGCGCGGGTTGTTCCCCCTCGTCAATTTTGACGCGCAGCCACCTGCCGGGGCGTAAGGGGAACCCTTCGCCGCTTTCGCGCAATTTGCTCGCCGCGATCACTTTTTTCCCTCTCCATCCTTCGGAACTGCAAATCCGCAGCGCCGACAACACAGACCTGGGAGGCGTGAAATGTGCAATTACGAGCGCCAGCATGACGGAGGCTGCAATGAACGCCACAACGACGCACACGAGCACCTGCCCCCAGCCGGTGAGCAAACAACACAAGGCCAGGGTTGCCAAAAACAGCCAATATTTGCGCGAATACGCGGCGGCGCAAAGTAAAATAATCATCGAAATATCAATCCAACTCATCGCGTTATTTTCTCTTTTCTTTGCAGATTGCGGCTTCCGATGTCTTTTATAATACAACTCCAATTTACTGACCGGAGGAATATTAGGAATATAATGAAGGGCAGCTGAGGTTCGATAAGTGTCGACCGGTTCCGTAACCGACGGCCATGAATGCCCGCAGCGATGCGATTTTGAGGCTGAAACAGGAGGTGATGGTTTTGATGGGGAAATTGTTGAGGGCAACGTCGGCGTTTTTGGTTCTTCTGATTCTCGCGCCCGCGTTCTCCGCCGCGGCGGACGTGTATCTGCTTGGGACGTGGGAGGAAGTGGACGAGGAATACACCCCTGTCGAAAAAATAAGAATCACGTTCAGGGCCGATGGGGAAGTCTTTATGGAAGACAGTCTGGGCGACAGGACCAAAACCGAAACCGCAAAGTGGCAGACGGACGGGGAAATTCTCCGTCTGATCGGGGTGAGATTCTTCGAACAGAATGACGTGACCATCTCCTTCGGATACGCCGTCCAGGGAGACCGCCTTGCCTTGACGCTGATTTCCGAAGAAGGAGAACCCGGAGGTAAGGAAATTGTCTTTAAGCGCGTAAAAGAAGAAATGAAGTAAAAAATTTTCCATCATTGAGTCATGAGGGGATAGTGAGCGTTTTTTTCACCAGCTTGTTTTCAAAGTACCGGCGGTATTCGTCGGTATCCACCGAGATGGCCAGAAGGAAATCGTCGGCACTGGTCGAGAGCGCATTTGGATAACTGGCCGGCGGAATTTCCGTCTTCCGTTCTTCCATATCGTAAAGCCACAGACATAGCGCATCGCGCGCCATGTTCACAGCCTGATTAAGCGTATCGCCGCAGGTGTGACAGCCGGGGAGATCTGGAAATTCCACAACATAGCCATCGTTATTCTCGCTGAACACAGCCGTATAAATATATTTCATTTCTATCTCTCCATCTGTTCTAAAGCTACACCTGAGGGATTGTCAACAAAATTTCGGCAAGAAAGTTAAGCGACCAGTTGTTTATTATATCTGCTTGGATATTTGAGCCATTTTGGGGGCTTAGATACTCAAATCTTTTCTGTACCCGATACGTGTTATAAAATCCTTCCACGTATGCAAACATTACCTGCAAATTCAACATGAAGAGATGCAATACGCGAAAGATAAGGCATGGTCTATATGAATTTATACGAAAAGACAACATCTCAAAAAGGTTAAAAGATCGTGCAAAGGAATTGAGTAAAAAGATTTACGAGGCCGGCTTTAACGGTGAACTTCAAACCATGGACGCTAGCCTCATGGCTTCAGCTTCAGATATAGCACGGGCTCTTTCGAGCCAAACTTCGACACGTGGGCCTGAAACTCTTTTGAATGATTTATCAGACATTATTTTAAATACACGTTCGCCTTCTTCATCTTTGACTGGGGTCCAATGGGCTAACGGCTCATCATCTGGGCAATCTACCGCGAATGGAACATCTTCACCGTTTTCAAAGAACCTGAGCGCCAATGTCAACACCTCCTCTAATGAGAATGTAGCACAGGATTCCCGGGACAACAACGGTAAAGCTCCCCTTCTGTTATTCGTCTGTGATAATGTCCTCCTGTAACTCGTCAGGGAAAATGTCCGCATGAAACAGGAGCGAGTGACATGGAGCATAGACGAGTTGAAGCGGGTATGGGAACAGTTTAAGATGTGGCTGTCCGATATGTGGAGCCGGATACTGGGTGATGAGAAGATACAGATTGACCCGAGGCTGAGAGAAGTATTCGGGCAGATTCTGTCTGGTGGTCCGGGGTTTGGGTATCGATACGGACCGGAGAACTCCACCAATCGGCTGGGGAATAACCAGGAAACACATTATCAATTCGCCGGCCAGAAGGGCGCAGTCAACCTGAAGAGGCACAACGCATGG
>JAISUO010000007.1 GCA_031272035.1 Synergistaceae bacterium | reverse complement strand
TCTTTCTGAGCGTTCCGGTGGTGGGCGGAGAGGATTGGAACGTCGCGTGCCTGGTCGAGCAGCAGCACGCGTCGGACAAAGAGTTTACGGGTCGGATTTTTGATTCGTGGGTTCGCCTGAGAGCGTCAAGGCCGGTTGGAAGAACGACGGCTTTCGCCATATACACGGGTGACTCGAAGGATGTGAATTTTCATACGGAAACATGTTACGGGTTAGAGGCTTCGCTGAAATTTCGGACGTTTCATCTTCCGGGTTACGACATGGAGGAATTGAGGCAGGACAGGCGCCCTTTCGGGCGTGTGATGTACGCGGGGCGTCTGTCTCTGGGCACAGAGAATGATGTGAAGCTGCGTGAAAAATACGCGTTGGAGATCCTGAACACAACGGACGAGCAGGAATATGATCATGGGCAGCGAAGATTTATCCTTGAGTTCGCGGACAGGATTTTTCGACTGAGCGACCCTGAAATAAGCCAGGATGTGAGGGAGGCGTACAGGATGAAAACAATATCGCTCGAACAGTATGTGGCCCAAATAGCCAAAGAAGAGGGCATAATGGAAGGTATGGAGAAAGGCATGGAGAAGGGCAGAGAAGAGGGTATGGAGAAGGGCTTGGAGAAAGGCAAGGGAGAAAAGGCTTTTGAAGTTGCGCGCACAATGCTTGCCGACGGTCTGCCTGCCGAAACCATCAGAAAATATACCGGTTTGGATGAAAGCGCAATTCTTTCCCTGCGGTAAACGAATCCTGACCAAATTACGCACAGAAAGGCTCTCTTTTTAGAGGGCCTTTTTTGTTGCCTTGAAAGCAGGAACCGGAAGCAGAGTGATAAGATTTATGAAACGCCGGCAGAATAATACCAATTTGCTTTCAACCGAGCGTTAATGAAGCAGCTAATGTTTGAATATCACTGCTTTTAGCTATTTTAACTTTAGGCCTTTTATTTCAAATTGGTATAAGAATATTCTCAGGCTTTATAAGGAGACCTGCGATGCTCAGTCACAATGATTTGTTCATCTACCATATTTACACGTTTTCCCTTGCGAACGCGCCGTTTCACAACGAATACGGTCAGCCGTCGGACAAAACGGGTATGATCGCCCGATGGATACCGCACATCAGGCGGCTCGGCTGCAACGCGGCGCTGTTTTCCCCCGTGCTTAAATCCAGAAGCCACGGGTATGACGTAACCGACTACTTTCAAATTGACAACCGCCTGGGAACGAACGACGATTTTCGAAAATTGGTGGGGGCGTTTCACGAAAACGGCATTCGCGTCATGCTCGACAGCGTTTTCAACCATTGCGGACGTGATTTCTTTGCGTTCCAGGAGTTGCGGAACGGCAGCCGCGCTTATGCGGATTGGTTCTCCGGAGTGGATTTCAGCCGTCGAAGTCCGCTGGGCGACCCGTTCACTTACGACACCTGGGCGGGGTATCATGAGCTGGTGAAGTTCAATCTGCAAAATGAGGCGGCGCGAAATTATCTGCTTGACGCGGCGCGGTTCTGGCTCGACGAATTTGACGTCGACGGAATGAGACTGGACTCGGCCAACGTGCTGGACTTCGGCTTTATGCGCGAGCTGCGCCGTGTCCTGTGTGAGAAAAAAGCGGATTTCTGGCTGATGGGGGAGGTCGTTGCGGGGGATTATACGAAATGGGCAAACCCGGAAACGCTTCACAGTGTGACCAACTATATGCTGTATAAAAGTCTGTTCTCAAGTCACAACGACAACAACCTCTATGAGCTGGCGAGCTGTGTGCAGAAATCCGTTCCGGACAACGGGCTGCCGCTTTACAGTTTTTTGGACAATCATGACCAGCCGCGAATTGCGAGCACCGTAAAAAACGCGGCGCACTTAAAAACCCTGTACGCTTTGCTGTTCACTCTGCCCGGAATCCCTTCGATCTATTACGGAAGCGAGTGGGGCATTCGCGGCGTGAAAGAAAACGGTTCCGACGCGCCTCTGCGTCCTTATATCGACATTGATGCCCCGCCTGTGACCGTTGAGGGGCTGGAGGATTATATCCGGCGGCTGGCCGAGGTCCGCCGCGGGCATAATGCGCTGAAATACGGCTCTTACCGGCGCATATCCATACAATACCGCCGCCCGTTTGTGTTCGAGCGGAGCCATGACGGCCGGAGCGTCTTTGTCGCGGTAAATATCAACGAACATGCGGACGTGACGAACCTCGGCGCTCATTGCAAAGGCTCCCTGATTGATTTGCTGACGGGCGAACGGTTCGACGGGGCGGGACAGATTGCGCTTTCGCCCTGCTCGGCGCGGGTGCTTGCCGCGGAGTAAAAAACCCCGGAGAGAGGTCCCTCCGGGTTTTGAACGGTATAACAAAATTTTTCGCGAAAATCACTCTCTGCCGGAGAACAGTCGGTTTCGCAGAGTTCCCCATACGCCCATGGGAAGCCAGATGATGAAACAGACCAGCGCGACGCCGTAGATGACGAGGCGCATTTCTCCCGCCATTCGAAGAAATTCCGGAAGGATCGTCAGGGCCACCGCGCCGAGAACGGGGCCGAACAGGGTGCTCATTCCGCCGAAGATGACCATCACCAGCATGTTGATGGATTCGCTCATGGTGAAGGTCACGGGGCTGATGAAGAGGATGTAATGGGCGTAAAACGCTCCGGCCAGGCCCGCGATGCCGCCTCCCACGGTGAAGGCGAAGACCTTGCTCTTCATGGCGTCGATCCCGAGGGAACGGGCCAGTTCTTCGTTCTCCCGAATGGCGACCATGGCGTCGCCCAGTCGCGAGTTGACCAGTCGATACAGCACAAAGAGCACTCCGGCGACGAAAAAGAGCCCCAGATAATAGTAGTGGAGCCGCGATTCGAACACAAAACGCAGGCTTCCCGGAAACAGGGGCGTCGGGCGGGGAATCCCGGCGATTCCCATGGGGCCGTTGGTTACGGGGATCCAGTTGTTCATGACGACCGTCACCAGCACGCCGAAGAAAGCCGTCGTTATCGCCAGCACGTGTCCTCTGAGACGGAGAACCAGACGCCCGATGCCCCAGGACACGGCGCCCGCGAAAAGTCCGGCGAGCCAGAACGTCACCCAGAAAGACCAGCCGAATCTGACGCTGAGGAGGGCGGACACGTAAGCGCCCATGCCGTAAAAAGCCGCGTGTCCCATGGAAACCTGCCCGGCGAAGCCCACGATCAGAGCCAGCGAAAGGGCCAGAACGGCGTAGATTTCGGACATGACGAAAATATGCAGGTAATAGTCCATGGAGAACAAAAGGGGCAACTCGTAAAGTCCAAGGACCGCCAGCAGCGCGAATGCCGCCGTCAAAAGGCGCTTCATCATCGATTCCCTCCCGTCAGCCCTTCCGGCCTGAGGATGAACAGGAGAACGAGCAGGAGGAAGGGATAGGCGTCTTTGTAGGCGTAACTGATGAATCCGCCTCCGAGACTTTCTGTCAGTCCAATCAGAATTGCCGCGAAAATTACGCCCTTCACGCTTCCAAATCCTCCCAGAATGACGATGACGAAGGATTTCAGGACGACCGTGAACCCCATCTCCGGCGACACGAAAAACATGGCTCCCACCATCGTGCCGGCAGCCGCGGCCAGAGCTCCGCTGACGGCGAAGGTGACGGAGTAGACGCGCCGGACGTTGATTCCGGCAAGCTGGGCTGCCGTTCTGTCCTGGGCGACGGCGCGCATGGCCTTTCCCATACGGGTGTACTGAATGAACCAGGCCAGGCACAGAACCAGAACGACGCTTAAAATCAGGATCATCAGGCGTTCACCGGTCAGGAAAAGGCCCATGAAGCGAAAACGGATTCCCGCGAGCCCGGAGGTTATCTTCCGGGGGTCCGCCCTGAAAAAGTAAAGAGCCAGGTTGGCCAGCGCCGTGGACAGCCCGAAGGACAATAACATGCTGTTGATTAGAGGTTTGCCGACAATGGGCCTGAAAATGAAGCGTTCGGTCAGGGCGCTGAACAGGGCCATGCCCGCCATGGCGATCAGCATTGCCGCGAAGAAGGGAACTCCCAGGAGCGTCATGGAGAACAGCGCCATGAACGCCCCCAGCATATAGAATTCTCCGTGAGCGAAATTGGCCATTTCCAAAATTCCGTAAATCAGAGAAAGGCCCAGCGCGATCAGGGCGTAAATGCAGCCCAGAATGACCCCGTTCAGCATCTGTTGAAAAAAGACGGTTGTCATCGATTGTTCAGCTCCCTGAAAACAAGGTACGGGTCGGATTACCGTGCGGAGATGGGACCCGCCACGACCTCCAGTTTGCCGTCATTGACGGCGATGATGTACTCGTCGATAATCAGCTGGTTCTTTTCGTCGAAGTACGCCTTGCCCTGAGGCCCTTCATACTGCACGGCGGCAAGGGCGGTTCGTATTTTTTCCGTGTCCGTGGAATCCGCCTTCGTTATGGCAAGAGCGACCATTTTTGTGCAGTCATATCCCGCCTGGGCGTACTTTTCCGGGTCCGCGTTGTAGCGTTTTCGATAGTCCGCGACGAACTTCTGCGCGGCCGGAGTTTGAATGGCCGCGGTGAAACGGCTGGCTCCCACGATTCCGTTGGCGTTTTCTCTGGCCAGTTCGATGAATTTCTCGTTGAAAGTCCCGCTGGTGGGGTCCATAATCAGCATTTTTCCGCCAAGTCCCATTTCATGATACTGGGCCACCACCCGGGACAGGTCCACGGTTTCCCCGAAAAGACAGAGCCCGTTGGCGTCGCTGGCGGAGAGCTTGGTCACGATGGGATAGTAGTCCGTCTCGCCTTGGTTGAAGTACTCCGTGAAAACGACGGAAGCGCCGATGGAAGCCAGGTCCGCGTTGAACGCCTCTACAGAACCGCGCCCGTAGTCCGTGTTGATGGCGATGTAGGCCCATTTGTCCACTTTTTTCTCCTGAACGGCCCACTTCGTGAAGGCTTTGGCGATCATGGCGGAGTTGTCGCAGCCCCGGAACATCCAGATGTTGCCCATCTCCGTGATTTTCGGGGCCAGAGAGACGGGGGTGATCAGCGGCACCCGGGCGCGCTGGGCCACGTCCATCATGGCGAGAGTGCAGGAGCTTCCGAAATCGCCGATCACCGCCACGACTTTCTCCATCCCCGCCAGCTTCTCCATGGCGGCCACCGCCGTGGCGGGAACGCCGGCGCTGTCCTCCACGTACAGTTCAATATTATTTCCGCCGATTCCTCCCGCGCCGTTGATTTCGTCCACGGCCATTCGAATGCCGTTCAGCGCCAGGCCGCCGTCATAGGCTATGGCCCCGGACGTGGGCAAAACCACTCCGATTTTGACGGGCGCCTTCGGAAGTTCCGCTCCGGCGGGCGTCGTCAGCCCGCACAACACCACCGCTGCCAGCAACAACATCAAGAATTTTCGCATTACCAACACCTCCTGAGTTTAATGAAACATCTGAGTTTAAAGAAATAACCTATATACCGAGATAGGATTTCCGGACCTCGTCATTTTCCCTGAGCTGAGCCGCCGGGCCGGACAGGCGAACCTGCCCCGTTTCCAGCACGTAGGCGTAATCAGCCAGGGACAGGGCCATGAAGGCGTTCTGCTCCACCAGAAGAACCGTCGTTCCGCTTTCCCGAATGTTTTTTATGATTTCGACGACCTTCTCCACGATGATGGGGGCGAGTCCTAGGGAGGGTTCATCCAGCATCAGGAGTCTCGGTCCGGGCATCAGGGCCCGGGCGATGGCGAGCATCTGCTGCTCTCCGCCGCTCAGGCTTCCCGCCAGCTGTTCCCGACGTTCCGCCAGAATGGGAAAGGTCGTGAAAGACCAGTCCAGCCGCTCCTGAATTTTATGCCTGTCCCGAACGGAAACGGCCCCCATTTCCAGGTTTTCCAGCACGGTCATTTTGGGCCATACCCGCCGACCCTCCGGGCACTGGGAAAGTCCCCAGGCCACGATTTCCTCGGGGTGGGCTCTTTCCAGCCGCCGCCCTTCAAATTCGATCGTCCCCTTCGTGGGATGGAGGACGCCTGAAAGGCACATCATGAAGGTGCTCTTGCCCGCTCCGTTGGCCCCGATAAGCGTCACGATGGAGCCTTTTTCGGCCTCGATGGAGACTCCGCCGAGAGCCTGGACCTTTCCGTAGTGGGCGCTCAAATTTTCCACTTTAAGATGCGGCATGATTGTATCCTCTCCCAAGATAAGCCTCAATGACCCGGGGATCTTTTGAAACCTCTTCCGGCTTTCCTTCGGTCAGTTTCTCGCCGTAGCACAGCACCGCCAGTCGGTCCGAAATGGCCACGACCAGGTTCATGTTATGTTCGATCAGAAAGATCGTGATTTTTTTCTCGCGGCGAATTTTCAGAATGATGTCCATCAGTTCCTGTGTTTCGACGGGGTTCAGCCCCGTGGCGGGCTCGTCGAGGAGCAGCAGCCTGGGGTTCGCGGCGAGAGCCAGAGCGATGGCAAGCATCCTTTGTTTCCCGTAGGGGATGTTTTTGACGAGGTGGTTTTTCCAGGAGTAAAGGCCGGTGAACGAGAGGATGTCTTTCGAGCGCTCCGCCACCTCCGCGTTTTCCCGTCGCGAGGTTTTTCCCGCCGTCAGGATGTCGAAGAGTCCGGCCTGGCGATGCAGGTGAAACCCGATCCGGATGCTTTCCTCCACGGAGACGTCCGCGAAAATGTTCGTCTTTTGAAAGGTGCGGATCAGGCCCTTGCCCGCGATTTCATGGGGAGGCAGGCCTGTGATGTCCCTGTCCATGAAGTGGACCGACCCGGACGTGGGTTTCAGAAAACCGCTCACGAGGTTGAAGAACGTGGTTTTTCCCGCGCCGTTGGGGCCGATGAGCGAGAGAATTTCGCCCTCGTGAACCTCCAGCGCGACTTTTTCGACGGCTTTCAATCCTCCAAAATAAACGGAAAGATCTGCAGTCTTCAGCATATCTCTTACCTCCCTTCTGAAATGCGGCTGTTGTTTATGCCAATACGCAATCCGCTATAAAATGCAACGCGAAGCATTCTGCAGAAGCAGCAGAAAGTCCGGAAGATGTGCCTCAATGTCGAAACGCAGACCGGCCATGCTCAGCGCCGCTACGAGATTCCCCCGGGTATCCTGGAGCGGGACGGCGATCTCGGCCGCACCGGGGGTCATTTCTTCGAAGCTGAGCGCATAGCCTCTGCGGCGAATTTTCTCTATTTCCTCTTTCAGAAGCGACGGTTCCGTCAGGGTCATGGGGGTATAGCTGAAAAGCGTTGAGGCGAGGATTTTTTCCTGAAGCGCGGCGGGGGAGAAGGCCAGTAAAATTTTGCCGCAGGCCGCCGCGTGGAGGGCGAAGGTTTTTCCCACCTCGGCCACCAGTTTGATCGTCCGCTCCGGTTCGGTTCTGTGCAGACACACCCCTCTCGTTCCATCCTGAACCAAAAGGAGAATCGTCTGGTGGCTTTGCGCGCAGAGTTCGTCCATAACGCCCCGGGCCCGCCGGGTCAGCTCCAGCTTCAGCCGCCACGTTTCGGCGAAAACCAGAAAGCGCAGGGCGATGCGGTAGCGTTGGGTCTTTGCGTCCTGCGCAACCCAGCCTTCTTCTTCGAGGGAGTTCAGGAGCCGCTGCACGGTGCTTTTGGGAATACCGACGCGCCGGGCGATGTCTCTTATGCCCATGTCGTCCTCGGTTTCCATCAGGGTTTCTATCAGAGTGACAATACGCTGCACCGAATCCATAAAATATCACTCCTAAAATGGGACACGTGACCTAAATCTTGAGAGAATTATACCATATAAGAAAAATTTGCAAC
>JAISUO010000006.1 GCA_031272035.1 Synergistaceae bacterium | reverse complement strand
GTTCCAATCTTCGACTGGCAGGGCAATGCCGTCTACGCCTTTTCTCTGGCAGGCCCCGCCCTGCGCTTCACTGAGGAAAAGGCCCTCGCTCTCATTCCGGAACTTCAGCGAATCTGCGTTGAAATTGCGCATCAGCTCTTCGTCTGACCTGATCATGAGGGATGATACCAATCTGCTTTCAATCAAGCGTTAATAAAGAAGCTATTGGTACGAATCTCCCTTGTGTCTTCAGAACCAAATACCAAAGTCAAAAATCACACGCTTTTATAACAGCCGATGACCTCCAGGTATCTGCAGGAGGCCATTGCCTGTTGCAGGGTCGAGACCATGTCGGCGTTCAGAATATTGCCCTCAAGTTCCGCGAAAAAACGATAACTGTCGGGTCCTGAAGAAGGTCGGGATTCTATTCTTCTCAGGTTGATGCCCTGAGCCATGAAGGGCATCAGCGTTTCACAGAGCGCTCCGGCGCGGTGTTCCGTCGAAAAAGTGATGGAGATGAGGTTGGAGCTTTCGTCGTATTCCGGCGCCGTGGCAATGACGACGAAAGCCGTCCGGTTATCCTCAGAATCCATGACGTCCGAAACGAGCACCGTGAGGTTATGGAGTTGAGCGACGTATTGGGAACCGATGGCCGCGGTTCGGTTGTCATTGGCTTCGGCGGTGATTTTCGCCGCTTCGGCGGTGTCCCGGCAGGCGGTCAGATCCCAGGCGCGGTCTCTCAGAAAATGTCCGCACTGTTTGAAATCGTCAGGATGAGAAAAAACCCTGCGGACGTCTGCAGGTTTTGTTCCCTGAGGAGCCAAAAGACACTGACGAATCTCTATTTCCGTACGTCCGACGATAAAGCAGCCATATTGCCTGAGCAGGTCGTAGGTTTCCCCTATGGCCCCTGTCTGTGAGTTTTCTATGGCGATAACGCCGTAATTCACACGTCCCTCTTTTACAGCGAGGAACACGTCTTCGGGAAGGTCGACCTGCAGACGGGACGCCTCCGGAAAGAGTTTTATCAGGGCCTGTTCGCTCCAGGAGCCGGGCGCTCCCTGAAAGGCACAGGTGACGTTTTCGCGGACGGACGGGCGCGCCGGAAGCAGTAACGACGATGCGCCCTGCAGCATTTGGCTGCGCTGATGTTTTCTCGACAGGGCCAAAATAGAGCGCATCAACAGAGAAATTTCACTTTTCAGCTCTCCGTCTGCAAGGGCGAGGGCGCGCTCCACAACCTCCTGTTCACGATTTTCGTCCAGAATGGCCATGTTTTCTCCAATTTTAACCATCGCCACCTCCCGGGCAATTTTCATCCGTTCCGCGCAAAGCGGTATGAGCTGGCTGTCGATTTCGGTGATGCGCTTACGCAAAGGGTTCAGTCGTTCCCTGCTGATCATTTTATTCTCCTCCATTTTTTTACGCTTCTGAATTTAATTTGAAGTTATGCAGTTTTTTAACTTTTTGCATCAGCTGGTTGAAAAGAAAAGGCGTTATAGCCTGCTGACCGTTACAAAGCGCTTTTTCCGGCTGGTTATGGACTTCGATTGACAGGCCGTCCGCCCCTGCCGCTACCGCTGCCGTCGCCATGGGAACGACAAGGTCCCAGCGTCCCGTTCCGTCCGAGGGGTCCACAATAACCGGCAAATGCGATCTTTTTTTAAGAATCGCCACGGCAGAAAGGTCGAGAGTATTTCGAGTCGCCGTTTCGAAGGTACGAATTCCTCCCTCGCAGAGGACGACCTGGCTTCCTCCGCTTCGGAGAATATAGTCCACTGCCTGCAGCATTTCATCAAGGGTGCAGGAGGGACCTCGCTTCAGAATGACGGGTTTTCCAATTCTGCCCGCTTCCATCAGCAGGGGAAAATTCTGCATATTTTGCGCCCCCACCTGGATGACGTCGACATCCGCCGCGAAAATTTCACAGTGTTCCTGGGATACAATCTCGGTAACGATGGGTAATCCTGTTTTTTCACGGGCAATTTTCAAAAGAGGCAGAGCCTTCAATCCGAGTCCCTGGAATGAATAAGGCGAACTGCGAGGCTTAAAGGCCCCTCCCAGCAAAAAATCCGCACCGGAAAGTTTGACATCCCGCGCGATGGACAGAATCTGTTCCTCGTTTTCCGCTACACAGGGGCCGGCAATGACGGCGAGACTTCCTCCTCCGATTTTTTGACCGCCGGGCAGCTCCACCACGGTATCCTGAGGATGAAAATGCCGACCGGCAAGTTTGTACGGCTCGGAGACTCTGACGATCCGTTCCACATATTCGCGGCGAGTCAGCATATCGACGGGAACAGCGGATATGTCGCCGGCAAGCCCGATCATCCTGGCGGTTTCACCCTGTATTTCCTGAGCCAGAATCTTCTTTTGCGCCATCTCGTTTTTGACAGAATCGATCTGTTCCTGCGTAGCTTCCGGCTTCAGTATGATTATCATTCCAAGCCCCCCGTTAGATATTATTAACTCAATTAAAAAGCCGGGATCCCCTTTCGAATCCCGGCTTTACATTCAATATGTGCTTTGTTGTCCTGTTTTTTTAGCTGCGACAACCCGGGGTCATCAACCCACTGCACAGATCTCCTGCAAACCGAGATCTGTGCTTCTAAAGGAGAACCCCACGACATAAAAGCTGTTTCCCTGAACTGCCGCCTGGTACAACGCCATATCTTCAATACCTCTTCCACCTGTAATGAAATAATTTATAAACCGAAGAAGTCCCTTTGTCAAGATGAAGCCGGAAATTTGAAGTCATCGACTCCGCAGCCGGAGTCAGGCTGTCCGTTTGGGCGCATCTGCAAAAAATTTCGCAAAATTACTTCTCCATACTCGGAGAGAAAGGATTCCGGATGGAACTGCAATCCGAAAATGGCCAATGTTCCATGCGCAATTCCAACGACGTCGTCTTCGCTTCTGGCGATGATGTGGAAGCTTTCAGGAATGTCTTTTTCCAAAACGGTCCAGGAATGATAAAATCCGGCATAAAAGGCGTCTGGCACTCCGTTAAAGAGGTCGGATGCATGTTCTGTTTTGACCAAAGAGCGTTTTCCCTGCATAATTTTTTCCATTTGAGTGCATTTACCGCCGTAAACGGCGCAGATGATTCGATAGCCCAGACAAATTCCCAGAATCGGAATCCGCCCGGCAAAAGTTCTTACAGTATCCATCCCGTTTCCGGCCATTTCCGGTGCGGCGCTTCCTCCGGAGATGATGATATGGGAAGGGGCCATCCTCTGAATATCTTCCATTTCCAGTCGATCATTTCGGACAATTCGAATATCTGAATTTACCTGTCCAGCCAGTTGATAAATATTATTTGCACAGCCGTCATAATTGTCGATCAGGAGAATCATTCTCTTTTCCCTCCGTCGCAAGCCTGATGGCGCCAAGTACGGCTTCCGCTTTGAGCATGCATTCGTTATATTCCTCTTCCGGCACGCTGTCGATGACAATGCCCCCGCCGGCCCTCACGACGAGTTCTCCATCCTTCAGGAAGGCCGACCGGATAAAGACGAAAAAGTCCGCGTCTCCATCCAAACCTGTGTAACCAAACGCGGCTCCGTATATTCCTCTGCGTTCCCGCTCGATTTCGTTGATGACCTCGCAGGACCGGATTTTCGGAGCGCCGGAAACGGCACCGGAGGGCACGATCGCGCCGATAACGTCCAATGCGGTCATGCCCTCTTTCAACGTTCCCGTTACGGTTGTGGCCAAATGCATGACCCGCGAGCAGCGGACGACGTTCAGATACCCACTGACGGCAACGGTACCGATTTTGCTTATATATCCAAATTCATTTCTTGAATCGTCCACCAGCATATTGTGTTCATCCACCGCTTTCGGGTCGGCTCGCAGCGCCTCCTCCCGCGCCCTGTCCTCTTCAGGAGTGGCGCCTCTGGCACAGCTTCCGGCCAAACGCTCCGTCATGACCGTCCCGCCCTGCAGTCTTGCGATCGGCTCGGGCGACGCCATGGCGGCTTCCACATCCTCCGAGGAGAAGTAGCACATGTATCGGGTTGGATCCGTTTTCCGGAGGATATCAAACGTATCGATCAGATTTCCTTCCGCTCTGGCCTTTTTCCCATTCGTAAGCACGATCTGCGCCACGTCGCCCTGACGAATGCGGCGCTTCGCTTTTTCCACCATTTCAATATAAGCGTCTTTTTGATGGATGCTGGAAAATCCGCCCAGCAGACGCAGCGGTTTCCATTCGTTTTTACCTGGCTCAAACGTCTGCTGGAGGAGACGTTCCATATCGTCTAAAATATAGACAGCTTCCTGATAATTTCTTTCCAGTGAACGGGTTGATATATTGCAAATTAAATATAGCAGACGTTCTTTCCAGTCAAATACATACAGTCTGTTAAAAAGCATCAAATCAAAATCACGGAAACCTTCAATATTATCCGTACAAAAATGGCATGAGGGTTCGCTCAGATGGATATATTCATAGGAAAAATATCCCGCAAATCCACCGAAGAAAGGCGGCAGGCCAGGCAGCCTGGGCGCCGTGTTTTGAGCAAGGATATTACGCAGAAAATCAATGGGGGCTTCCGCATCGAAAGAAAAGGAGGTCTGTGCCGTCGTGATCTTCACGGTATGATCCACACAGGAAACCTCCAGCGGGGGCGCGTATCCAATATAGGAATAGCGGCCACGAACCACGTTGCCGAAATCATCGTTGCCCGTATGTTCGAGCATAAACAGCTGATTATTGCGAATTTTTAACTGACGCAGCACATCGACAGGCGACCGGCGGCCTGTTTCAATCGTTTTATAAACGGGAACCAGCTGGTATCCTTTCGCATATTCTCTCAGTTCGGGTAAAGACGGTTTCATTTTCCTGTCCTTTCCAGTGGCTGGCAACACCGCGTCATACTCCCTGGCTGATCTCCCGAACACAGTGGCAGCGCACGAAATGCTTTGGTGTGATCTCCTCCATCTTCGGGTCGTTCACAAAGCAGTCGGGTTTCGCGTCCGTGCATCTCGCGGCAAAGCGGCAGCCGGGCTTCGGGTTTACGGGGGAAGTCACCTCTCCTCTGAGCCGGATGCGCTCACGCTTGCGGTCTGTGTCCGGTACGGGGACCGCCGCGATCAGCGCGCGCGTATAAGGATGGTAACGATGCAGAAACAGCTCTTCCGACGGGGCTTTTTCAACCACCTGGCCAAGATACATGACCATGATGTCGTTGCTGATATATTTGACCACAGACAGATCGTGCGTTATGAAGATATAGGTCAGGCCGATGCTTTCCTGAATATCAAGCATCAGATTGAGTACCTGCGCCTGAATGGACACGTCCAGCGCTGAGACGGGTTCGTCACAAACCACGAATTTCGGATTCAGCACCAGCGCGCGGGCAATCCCGATACGCTGGCGGCGTCCGCCGTCCAGTTCATGGGGGTAGGTGTTGACAAAACGCCTGGACAATCCAACGATGTCCATCATTTCGGAGACGCGTTCCTCGATCTGTGCCCGCGTACAGCCGCCCGCTATCTGCATGGGCTCCGCAATAGTCTGAAACACCGTCATGCGCGGGTTCAGCGAAGAAAAAGGATCCTGAAAAATGATCTGCATTTCTCGCCGCAGTTCAGAAAGTTTTGTACGGCTGACGTTCGTGATGTCCTCGCCGCGGTACAGGATCTGTCCGTCGGTGTTGTCCAGCAGGTGCAGCACCACACGGCCCAGCGTGGATTTACCGCAGCCGGATTCTCCGACCACGCCCAGCGTCTGCCCTTCCTCAATCTGAAAACTCACGCCGTCCACCGCGTGCAGAAAGCCCGCGTTCACCTTAAAATACTTTTTCAGGTTCTTCACTTCGAGTATGATACTCAAGATACCTGCTCCTTCATGCGCCGTGGCTGCAGACAACGGCAACAGTGTCCGGGCGATATTTCCCTCAGCTGAACCGCCGCCTCTTCGCAGGCCGTCGAGCGGCGGGAACAGCGCGGCGCAAATTTGCAGCCCTCCGGAAGAGCCGTCGGGTCGGGCATAAGGCCGGGAATCAGCTTCAGGCGCCTGCTTTTGGACGTCAGGTCGGGCAACGATTCGAACAACCCGATTGTATAGGGATGCGCCATATGTTTGAAGATGTCGCGCGCGCTGCCAATTTCAACGATTTCGCCCGCGTAGATGATCGCGACCTCGTCGCACATCTCCGCGACGACGCCAAGATCGTGGGTGATCAGGATCATGGAGGTTCCGAGCTGTTCCCTGAGTTCGTTCATCATGTCCAGCACCTGCGCCTGAATCGTCACGTCAAGCGCCGTGGTGGGCTCGTCCGCGATCAGCAGCTCGGGAGAACAGGCAAGGGCTATGGCGATGACCACGCGTTGTTTCATGCCCCCTGAGAACTGATGGGGGTATTCGACGCCGCGTTCTCCGGGAATGCCCACCATTTTGAGAATTTCCACCGTGCGGAGAAACGCTTCCTTCCTGCTGATTTTCGAATGCAGACGAATGACCTCGGCGATCTGGTCTCCGACGGTGTCGATCGGGTTCAGCGCGGTCATGGGATCCTGGAATATCATGGAAATCTGTTTGCCGCGGACGCTCCGCATGGCGATTTCGCTCTTTTTATACAGATCCTCTCCGCCGAACAGCACGGTGCCGCTCGTCACGCGCCCCTGAGGCTTCGGCAAAAGCCTGAGAATTCCTTTGGCAATGGTCGTTTTACCCGCGCCCGTTTCACCGACGAGGCCGAGCGTATGGCCCTTTGGGAGCGAGAAGCTGACGTCATTGACGGCGTAACAGGTACCGAGGTCCTTTGTTACGTATGTAATGCTCAGATTCCTGATTTCTAAAATGTTTTCGCTCATCGATTGATTCATAATGGAGCCCTCTGATCCGTCAGTCTTTCCCATCAGTCTTTTCCGTCAGTTCAGTCTTTCCACCGCGGATCCATGGCGTCGCGCAGGCCGTCGCCCATGAGGTTGAGGGCGAGCACGACCAGCGCAATGGCAATTCCCGGGAACGTGACCATATAAGCATGATCGAGAATATACACGCGTGCGGCGGAAAGCATGGCTCCCCACTCCGGAAACGGCGGCTGCACGCCAAGACCGAGGAAGCTCAGGGAGGCGGCCATGGTAATGGCGTTACCCACGCCCATGGTTACCTGCACGATGATCGGGCTGAGCACGTTGGGCAGAATGTGCCGCAAAATAATGCGAGAGTCCCTGGCGTCAATGGCAAAGGCCGCTTCCACAAATTCCTGATTCCGTATCGACAGAATCGGTCCGCGTACCGCCTGTGCGTAACGCGGGATCGTCGCGACGGTCACGGCAATTACGGCGCCTTTGATGCCGGTACCGATCATGGCGGATATGGCGATGGCAAGAAGCGTCTGCGGCAGAGCCATAAACACGTCGAGAATACGCATAATTGTGTTATCGGTCCGCCTGCCGTAGAAGGCGGCGACAGCGCCGAGGAC
This sequence comes from Synergistaceae bacterium, assembly GCA_031272035.1. NCBI lineage: Bacteria > Thermotogati > Synergistota > Synergistia > Synergistales > Synergistaceae > Synergistaceae bacterium. The sequence continues at coordinate 25,321 of JAISUO010000006.1, read as the reverse complement.
GACGCCGACGGCAGCGGCTACCGATGCCGAAAAGAAGCCGACCATCAGCGAGATGCGTCCGCCGTAGAGCAGGCGGCTGAAAATATCGCGGCCAAGGTTGTCCGTTCCGCACAGGAACTCTCTGCAGGGCGCCGTAAACTTGCGTGTGATGTCCTGCGCGTCATAATTATAGGGAGCGATTACCGGCGCCATCAGACAGAGTATGATCACTGAGGCCAGCACCACCATGCCGAATACCGCTATGGGCTTGCGCAGATAACGCCCCATGACCTCGCCAAACATGCTCCTCCGTTTTATACGGATCGTTTCCCTATTCATGTGCGGTTTCCTCTCCGGTCTTTCTCTTTTTCCGGGATTTTCCGGTAAACTGCGCCTTGATGCGAGGGTCAAACCAGGCATAAAGAAGATCGACCAGCAGGTTGACCAAACTGAAACTCACAGCCAGAAGAAGGACGCTGCCGCGCACCAGCGGATAATCGCGCGTAGTGATGGCATTTACCATAAGACTTCCCAGCCCGGGGATGGAAAACACCTGTTCGGTGACCACGGCGCCGCAGAGCGCAATGCCGAATGTGCTGCCCGCGGCGGTGATGATGGGAATGAGCGCGTTCCGAAAAACATGATGATAGGTGATGACGCGCTCCTTCTGACCTTTGGCGCGGGCGGTGACGACATAGTCCTGCCGAATGCAGTCCAGCATACTCGAACGCGTTGTGCGCATGAGGCTGGCGGTGAAGGTGAGGCCCATGGTCATTGCGGGCAAAACGATATATTTTGGGCCATACCATCCGGAAACGGGAAACCATTTCAAATCCACCGCAAACCACAGGATCAGCAGGAGACCGAGCCAGAATATGGGCATCGAAACACCGGCCATGCCAAAAATGCGAAGAACGCTGTCAACCCACGTGCTTTGACGGTTGGCGGCCAAAATCCCCAGCAGCACTCCCAGCAGCATGGCGGTGGCGCAGGTTGCGATGGCAAGCAGGAAAGTCGTGGGAAAGCGTTCGAGCAAAGACACCGTAACGTTCCTGCCCGTTTTGTAGGAGACGCCAAAATCGCCCCGAAAAACAAGTCGATACATGTACTTTCCAAATTGCTCCGGAAACGGCTTGTCCAGATCGCGCGCGGCGCGCCATTGGGCGAGTTGCTCCGCCGACGCCTGATCGCCGAGAACCACGGTCGCCGGATCGCCCGGCGTAAAATACATCATCGTAAAAATCAAAAAAGCCACGCCAATCAGCACAGGAATCAACGACAAAAGCCGTTTCAAAAAATACCGGAGCATTTCATTTAAAACCTCTGCCTGTTCCGGTCAAAATCTATTTAAAATAAGCGTTGTTCCAAATCCAGTATTCGCCGGGCATCTCGATGTCCGTCAGGGCGCTCTTGAAAGCGGCATAAATCGTCATCTGCACGCCGGGCATCCAGTACATCATGTCCTCAATGAAGGCCTTCTGGAACTCTTTATAGAGTTTCACTCTGGCCTCCGTGCTCATTTCTTTGGAAATATTATCCAAATAGCCGGTATATCTGGGTCCATTCACCGTATCCGCCTTGACGTTGATGGCGGTAAAACCCATGCTCGTGCTGAGGAATGTCACGATATCGCCGCTGTTGTTGTAGGCTCCGCGGATGTAGAGGTCGTAGTCGTCGGAGTTGGAAACGATATCGTTCGTCGTGGCCATGTCATGCTTCTGGATTTCCAGAGTAATCCCAACGCTGGCAAACATGTTGTGGATCTGTTCGGCCATCAGCTGACGGCCGGGGGTATCGTCAACGAGGACACGAAGCGACAGCCCGTTGGCATAACCCGCTTTCGCAAGCAGCTCTTTTGCTTTTTCCGGGTTATAGGAGTAAGGATAGTTGGTCTCCCACCTTGAGTCATAGCCCAGAGCATTCTTGCCAAGCGGGCTGCTGCAGGGTTCCGCCGCGTTATCGAACGCGCCGGCGCAAATGGCTTTCCAGTCGATGGCGCAGGCGATCGCCTGCCTGACCGGCAGGCTGGAGAGAGCTTTGTTCTTGAGGTTGCAGCCCAGGAACACGTTGACAATGCTGGGCTGTTTGTCATAGCCGACAACACCGTCAATGGCGGAGGCTGAATTGTAATTTTCAAGCGACAGATTGAAGAGAACGTCGACCCCTCCGGACTTGAGTTCCATCAAAGCCACGGAAGTTTCGCTGATGATACGTACCACGATGGTCTCAATTTTCGGGGCGCCGTACCAGTGATCCGGGAACGCCCTGAAGGTCAGGCTGTCGCCGGAAACCCATTTCTTAAGGACATAGGCCGAGGTCGTCATGGGGTTCAGATAGAACTCGTCCGGGGAGGCCGCAGCCTCATAGGCAGCCTTTTCGATGATGCCGATCGCAAGGAAAGCGCTCTGCCAGACGCCATTGAGTCGGTTAAATTTGAGATAGAGGGTATTTGCGTCAAGGGCTTTGCTGTTGTCAAAGTCGATGAAGTCCAGCTGTCTGCCCGAAGAGGTGTCCTTTTTGCCATAAACCAGGGAAGCCAGCACATCTTCCGCGGTCATTTTGTTGCCGCTGTGGAACCTGACGTTCTCTCGGAGTTTCATCGTGACGCCCAGATTGTCCTTATCCAGCTGGTACGACTCACACAGGCAGGGTTCATACTGGCCCTGTCTGTTGCGAGTGAACAGATAGTCATAAATCAGACGATTATAGGTCATGTTGGCCAGGTTGTTGATCGTATCGCTGCGAAGCCGTCCGGGGTCTCCGTTTGTGACGATAACCAGAGTGTCGCGCGAAGAGGCGGGACCGGCAGCCGCCGGGGACATAACGCCCGTACAGCTCCAAAGTAAGGCAGTAACCAGCAGGGAACGAAGGAATAACCCAAAGAATTTTTTCATATTGTTTTTCATCCTCTCATTATTCATCTTGATCTTCCGCAACGCAGTAACGTAAAAAAACAGGAATGAGCTGACAATGTGCCTACGGCTATTTCAAAAGACTGAAAACATTATACAGGCTTTCCCTCCTTCGCGGCATCAGTCCGAGTCCACGAGACAGACAATCCTGCCCGCCCCTGAAAATAAAAAAGAAAAATGAAGAAAGAAAAATGAAGAAAGAAAAATGAAGAAAGAAAAATAAATTCCACGTAGCAGAATTTATTAATAAAATATAAAATAATAAACTGTATTTTAAAATTTTTACTATAAGCGTTGTATTTTGTCAAATGTTTTTGAATCCCATGTTGAATCCCAAAATCCGCAATAATATACTGTTATTTGTTGCCGTCGGCAACTGAAAAATAAAAACTCCGGTTTTAGCCGGAGTTCGGGTAACTATGACAATCTATTGAAATTTATTTGGTGGCGGCAACTGGAGTCGAACCAGTGACACCGCGGGTATGAACCGCGTGCTCTAGCCATCTGAGCTATGCCGCCTTCAATTTTCATCATCGAAGGGAAATTGGCTGTTTTACCCAAAATGGTTGCGGGGGCAGGATTCGAACCTGCGACCTTCGGGTTATGAGCCCGACGAGCTTCCTGGCTGCTCCACCCCGCGATATAACTTTCTAAATTTTCCTGGTGCCGGACGCGGGACTCGAACCCGCACAGACCTGAGTCTATAGGATTTTAAGTCCTAGGCGTCTACCAATTCCGCCAGTCCGGCACAAGATTTCTCTATGCCGTACAGTAGAACGAAAGGAAGTTTACCGTATTTTCTTCACTGCGTCAACCCACATCCTTGCAGGCCATTTCAGTGAACCGGATTTCCTTCGCGCATCCGCATCCATGCCTCGCGGCAATTTGTGGTTTCCCGCAGAGGGAAAGAATCAGTATCCTGTGCAGCCGCCGAATCTCTTCCATGACGAAGAAATATGCGATAATGGTCCGATGGATTTCGCGGACCCCGCAGCCGCCGTGCCGGTCTGCGGGGAGCTTCAGAGGGGGATATATGCGCGTGAACAGAGCAGTTGGGGACAGTTCTCCGGGGATCATCTCGGTAAGGGGGCTGCGCAAGTCCTTCGGGCATAACGAAGTTCTGAAAGGCATCGATCTCGACGTGGCGGAGGGCGAGGTGGTGGCGATCATTGGTCCCAGCGGGTCGGGCAAAAGCACACTGGCCCGCTGCCTCTGCGGACTGGAAAGCGTGGATGGAGGATCGATCACGCTGTGCGGCGCGGACCTTTCCGGGGGAACCCACAGAAACCGCGACCTGGCCCGGCTGGTGGGGATGATCTTCCAGCAGTTCAACCTCTACCCCCACATGTCCGCTTTGCAGAACATCACACTCTCTCCTGTTCACATTCTGGGGATGAAACGGGCGGAGGCCGACGAACTGGGCAGAAGCCTCCTTGCCAGAGTGGGACTTGCGGACCGGGCGAACGCGCGCCCGCGACAGCTCTCCGGAGGGCAGCAGCAGAGGGTGGCTATCGCCCGCGCTCTGGCCATGCGTCCGAGGATCATGCTTTTCGACGAGCCCACCAGCGCCCTCGACCCCGAACTGGTGGGAGAAGTGCTCCAGGTCATGGACGACCTGGCGGTTTCCGGAATGACGATGGTGGTCATCACTCACGAGATGGCCTTCGCCAGAGACGCCGCGGATCGGGTCGTTTTCATGGACGAGGGCCGCGTTGTGGAGGAAGGCGAGCCGGCCCGGATCCTGACGAATCCGCAACAGTCCCGAACCCGACAGTTTCTGCAAAGGCTTTTGAAAAAGGAGACAGATTTTCATGGAGCTTGATTTCTCCGTCCTGCTGCCGCGCATGAGCATTTTTCTGACGGGAACCTGGGTGACGATCTGGACCTCCATCCTGGCGCTTCTGTTCGGCACGGCGCTGGGGCTGACGATCGGCGTCCTGCGGGTGGTTCCCTGCGGTCCCCTGAGAACTCTGGCGTGGAGCTACATCTTCGTCATCCGGGGAACGCCCTGCCTGATTCAGCTCTTCTTCATATACTTCGGGCTTCCGGCTCTGGGGGTCAACCTTCCCGCGATTCCGGCGGGGATCATTGGACTTTCGCTCAACTCGGCGGGGTACGTGGGCGAAATCGTCCGGGGCGGCATCGAAGCGGTTCCCCGGGGGCAGTGGGAGGCGGCCCGTATGCTGGGTCTTTCATACCTTCAGTCCATGCGTCTCGTGGTTCTCCCCCAGGCGGTGCGAAATATGCTGCCCGCCTTCGGAAACGAGTTCGTCACCCTCATCAAGGAATCTTCTCTGCTTTCCACCCTGGCCATCACGGAACTGACTCAAGCCGGGCAGCAGGTGCGAAGCGCCACCTACGCGTCCTTCGAAACCTTCGCCGTAGTCGGCGCGATCTATCTCACTCTGACGACGATCACCGGAATGTGCCTGAGACGCCTGGAAAAGAAGTGGAGCGTGGCCTGACTCCAGAGGCCTGTCAACATACTAAAATTTATTCAGAGGTGAGTTAATATGTGGAAAATATCGAAAAAAATAACGAGAATCCTCAGCGCGGCTTTCGTCCTGCTGATGTTTTTGGCGATTCCGGGGCCGGCTCTGGCCGCTTCCGCGCTGGACAGCGACATCCTCATCGTCGGCACGGAGGGAACCTATCCGCCTTTCGAGTACTATGACGAAACCAACGCTCTGACGGGCTTCGACATGGAGCTGGTTCAGGCGATTGGAAAAATCCTGGGCAGGGAAATTCGCCTTGTGGACATGACCTTTGACGGACTGATTCCCGCTTTGGCGGCGGGCAAGGTGCACCTGGTGGCGGCGGCGGTCAACGCCACGGACGAGCGCCGGCAGAAGGTGGATTTCTCCGACGTCTATTGCGTCACGGACGCCGCTCTGATGGTGAAGGCGGACAACGAGGCCCTGAAAACCTTCGATGACCTGAAAGGAAAGACGGTGGGAGTTCAGCTCGGCACGGTGGAAGACGCCTACCTGGGCACTCTGGGGAACTCCTTCGAGATTCGCCGCTATCAGAAAACCGACGATGCCGTTCGGGAGGTTGTGCTGGGGCGTAACGACGGAGTTTTTCTCGACACGGTGGTGGCACTCAGCTACATCGACAGCGACCGGTTCAAAGGCAGCCTGAAGATCGCCGTCAGAAGGGCGATCAACAGCCCCAGCGAGGGCTTTTCCCTGGCCCTGCGCAAGGGAGACCCGAAGTTTCTGGAGGCCGTGAACGGCGCTCTTCAAAACCTGGAGAAGTCGGGAGAGCTTCAGGCTCTGAAAAAGAAGTACAGGCTGGAGTAATATTCATTAAAAATAATATCCATTGAAAACTGCGTGTCAGAAATCAGATGCCTGATTAACCTCGGGGGAGCGAAGCGGTGACGCAAGCTCCGCTTCCCTGAGTTTCAGTTGGTTTTTCCAGACCGATCCAGACCGATAAAGAGAACCGTATCACAAAAAAGAAAGAACTTTTTCTTCCATTCCTTCAATACCCGATCCTTTCACACCTGAAATCCGTGATATATTAAAAGAATAATTAGAAAATGCTGATTGATAAGAAAGGTCTCGCAGGAGCCGGAGGTTTTGCGCGGGCAGAAATCGGAGCGTGCGGGAACCCGATGGAGTATGCGAATGAAAGATACAAGAGAAAGATATTTAAGGAATGGAAGATACAAATGGAAGCTGCAAATCGGAGGATGCAAATGTCGAACGGGAAGAAAATTATTTTAGCGGTGGACGACGCCCAGGCAAATCTTAAAATCATTCAAAACACACTGAAAGATTCTTTCGAGCTGCGTCTGGCGAAATCCGCCGGTATGGCGCTGATGGTTCTGGACCGCGTCGTGCCCGACCTCATCCTGCTGGACATTGAGATGCCCGATATGTCGGGGTTCGATCTCATGGAGACGATCCGCTCAAGGCCTCAGCTGAGAGATGTTCCCATCATTTTCGTGACATCCCACGCAACGAAGGAATTTGTGATGGAGGCCGGCCTGAAGGGAGCGAAAGATTACATCGCCAAGCCCTTCACCCCCGCGCTGCTGCGAAGCAAGATCCGGAAAGCCCTGGAACCCTGAGAGGCCGGCGGCGATGACTCGAAACGTTACGGAGATGATGGGGAGATGACGGAGGTAAAAGAAATGGATGGCGTCAGCGGCGAAGTCCTGACCGCGGCCGACAGGGAAGCCCTGTACGCGGCCATTCGGGAGCTTCGGGAGGAAAACGAAAAACAGACGAAAGAGCTGCAGGAAATTCGGGCGCTGCTGAAGCAACACCTTGCCGAAACCGCAACCCGGGACGGTTGGGAGAGCCAAAAGAAGGAAAACGAAGATTCTGAATCGACGCCGAAGCCCGGCGGACGGAAAGGGATGCTCCAGGCCTTCCCGACCGATCCCTCCAGCATGGACGCTCTGCTGGAAGAACTCGCCCAGGTGGACGATTTGAACGTCATGACCGGTCTCAGCCAGGCGGGACGCTGCAGGGAGGTCTACATCGAGGCCCTACGGCAGTGCTGCTGTTCTCTGGACCGAGACATCGAAGCCCTTCAGGATTTTGCACTGAACCGGGATTGGGGCAGGTATGCCATGCAAACTCATGTACTGAAAAATGTTTTCGCGGATATTGGCAACTCGTTCCTGTCCGACTGGGCCGGCGATCTCGAAAAGGCCTCCGACGAGGGGGACGTGGAACAATGCAGAAAGCAGACGCGGCTTTTTTGCAACAGCGTGAACAGCTTCCACGTGAAACTTTTGCGGACGTCACTGATGGACAAACCGGAAACGGACGGAGACGACCGCTCGCACATAACAGCCGGAGCTCTGCGCGAAAAACTGGAAGCGCTGAACGACGCCTGCTGCGGATGCGATTCCGCTCAAATCGACGCGATAACGGACGAGTTGAAAACGATGACGTTCGGCGGGGAGGAGGACTCTCTGCTGAAAGAAATCTGCTGTTTGGCAGAATCTTTCGACTACGAGGACATCATCGTCCTGTGCGAACAGCTGCTGAAAACGCTCCCGAAGGAATGACGAAAGAAATAACGAAAGAATTTGAGGTAATACCAATTTGCTTTCAATCGAGTGTTAATGAAGAAACTAATGTTTGAATATCATTGCTTTTAGCTATTCTAACTTTATAAGCAGCGAACCGGTGAAGTATGAACCGTGTGAGTCGCTTAGTTTCTTCATCAGGCCTTTTACTTCAAATTGGTATCAGCGCCGTCTTTTTTATTTTACTCGTATCGAAGGGCGTCAATGGGGTTCAGGCTGGAGGCCTTCCAGGCGGGCCAGAAGCCGAAAAATACCCCGACCATCGCCGAAAAGCCCACGGCGGTCAGGATGGCTTCCGGAGAAATCACCGTCGGCCATTCCAGAATTTTTGTGACAACCTGAGAGGCGGCCACTCCGCCCAAAATCCCGACGCCGCCTCCCAGCGCCGAGAGCGTGACGGCTTCCGCCAGAAACTGCAGCCGCACGTCCAGAGGACGGGCTCCCACCGCCATGCGTATGCCGATCTCCCGGGTTCGTTCCGTGACCGACACCAGCATAATATTCATGATTCCGATCCCCCCGACAACCAGAGAAATAGACGCCACCACCCCCAGCAGAAGCCCCATGATCCGTGTGGAGGCGGCCACGTTCTCCAGAATCTGCGTCATGTCCCGAATCACGAAATCGTCATCCACGCCCTCGGGCAATCGATGGCGCTGGCGTAAAATGGCGCGGACCTCGTCCTGCATGGCGGAAAGGGATTCCCGATCCGCCGCCTGAAGGGTGAGACGCCGCACCGCCCCCGGAATCGTGGTCCGAAAAAGACGCCGCTGGGCCGTGGTGATGGGGACAATGACAAGATCGTCCTGATCGCCGCCCCAGGGATTCGGCCCCTTGGGAGCCAGGACTCCCGCCACGCGAAAGGGAACTTTTCGAATGCGAACGGTTTTCCCCACGGGCTCCTCGTCCCCAAAGAGATTTCGCGCAACGGTGTCGCCCAAAAGACAGACTTTCGAGGCGGCGCGCACGTCGGAATCCGAGAAGGAATCTCCGGCGGCCACGCGCCATTCGCGCACATCCAAAATTCCCGGAGTACCCCCCAGCGTCGTGGTGTTCCAGTTGCTGTTGCCGTAGACCAGCTGAGTTCCGCCGTAGATTTCCGGAACGGCCTCGGAGATAAAAATTCCCTCGTTTCTCAAAACCTCCACGTCCGCGAGGGTAAGCGTCGCGGCGCTTCCCGCGGCCTGGCGGCTGCCTCCCGTCCGCGCCGCCCCCGGAAAGACGATCAGCAGGTTGGACCCCACTCCGGCAATGTAACGGTCGATCCGCATCGCCGCGCCGCTGCCCACCGCCACCATGGTAATCACCGCCCCCACCCCGATGATAATTCCCAGCATCGTCAGAGCGGAACGGGTTTTGTTCGCCAACAGGGACTGCAGTGCGGTTTTAAAGATCTCGGACATGGCCGACGCGCCTCCTTTTTTCGCACATCTTTCTTTCGCACCTCTGATCTTCTCACAAATCAATATGCCTGAAGTTCGAATCGCAGTCAAACGGCAAAACATGTAAATCAAAGTTCCGGAAAGCTGCGGAAAGAGATGCAGGGATATTTTTTAATGAAAGAACTAAAAGAATACGCAAAGAGTTGTTATAATAAATATCATTCGTGGCATCTCAAATGACCAGGGAGGTAAAAAGTATGGCTGAACAGGGGACTAAACAGGTTTTTAAACCGGCGTGGAGAAGTTTTTACTGGCATATTCTGGGGATGATCGCCGCGTTTGTGATCGCTGTGGCTATTTCCGTAAAAAAGCCGGACTGGTGGGAAATAACGTGGATCGCCTTTGCGGGCGTCGTGGTGCTGCTGGCGGCGGACATGGTGATACGGCGCCTTCGTGTCGCTCTCAGCGTGTCGCCGGATGAGGTCGCTCTGGAGGAGGGCATTATATCGCATCATTCCATAGAGATCAGCACCCGGAGCATCCGTACCATCCAGGTCCGGCAAAACGTGATACAGCGAATCCTGAACATCGGCAACATTCAGATCGCTTCATCCGGAACGGAGGAGTACGAGATCTGCATTTCCAACCTGCCGTCCCCTCACGCGATTCGCGACATCATGCAGCGTTACGAACGCGCGACCGACGCGGTTGCGGACAAAAAAGCGGAGTGAACCCGAAAAGGAGCAAACTCGGAAACGAAAAACAAAATTGCCGCGTCTCCTTCCGCCGCAGAGCACAATCTCCCGCCGGACGACTCCCCTGTGCCCGCGCATGGCTGTCTGAACCCGAAAACCCGGAGTGACATCGGGAGTTCGTGGTGTATGATAGATACTCATCGTCGGGCAGTCCCCCCGGGGCTGCGAAGGAAGGAGAATCTTTATGCAGTATCGCAGTGGCGGAGAAATACGAAATCTTTTCATAAAATTCTGGACCGAAAGGGGAAGCCGGCACTATCCCAGCTTCTCCCTGGTGCCGGATGATCCGACTCTTTTGTTCACCATCGCGGGGATGGTTCCCTTCAAGACCTGGTATCTGGGAATACGGCAGCCGGAGTGCCCTCACGCCGTCACCTGCCAGAAATGCGTGCGTACCAACGATATTGAAAACGTCGGCCGAACCGCCCGTCATCACACGTTTTTCGAGATGTTGGGCAACTTTGCCTGGGGAAGCTACTTCAAAAAAGAGGCCGTCACCGGCGCGTGGGAGTTCCTGACGAAGGTCGTCGGGCTGGAGCCGGAGCGCCTGTACGCCTCCATCTACACCGACGACGAGGAAGCGTATGACGCCTGGCATAAAATCGTCGGACTTCCCGAGGGGCGCATCCTCCGCTTCGGGCAGGAGGAAAACTACTGGTTCATGGGCGAACAGGGACCCTGCGGCCCCTGCTCCGAAATTTACTACGACCGGGGAGAACGGTACGGCTGCGGCTCACCCACCTGCGGAGTGGGCTGCGACTGCGACCGCTTCATGGAGATATGGAATCTCGTGTTCACCCAGTACGACCGGCAGAAAGACGGCTCCCTCGTTCCCCTTCCCCGCAAAAACATCGACACGGGCATGGGGCTGGAGCGACTGACCTCCATCGTGCAGGGCGTCGATACGGACTATGAAACCGACCTGTTCCTCCCTATGATTGAATATACATGCAAAAAAGCAAATATCCGCTACGGCGAAAACGCCAAAAACGATATGGCCGTGCGGGTCATCGCCGATCACGTGCGTTCCGTGACCTTCATGCTGGCGGACGGCGTTCTGCCCGCCAACGACGGGCCCGGCTACGTGCTGCGCCGGCTGCTGCGGCGGGCCGTGCGCTACGGGCGTCTTCTGGGCTTCGACGAGGCTTTTCTGTGCGAGTACATCCCCATCCTGATCGAGATCATGGGGGACTTCTACCGGGAGCTGACTGAACAGCGCCTGACCGTGGAACAGATCATCGGTGTGGAGGAAAACCGGTTCGCGAAAACCCTGCGGCAGGGCACGGACCTTTTCGACGCCGAGGCGGCGCGGCTGAAAGCCAGCGGAGCGACGGCGCTCCCCGGCGACGTGACCTTCACCCTCTACGACACCTTCGGTTTTCCGCCTGAGCTGACGCTGGAAATGGCCGAAGAACAGGGGCTTTCCACCGATTTGGAGGGATTCCGGAAGGCCATGGATGCCCAGAAGGAACGGGCGCGCGCCTCCAGCAAGCAGAAAAAAAGCTCCATGACCGGAGACGTCTACACGGAACTGGAAAACGAGTTCCCCGCTACGGTGTTCACGGGGTACGCCGAACATTCGGGAACCGGTAAGGTTCTGGCCCTGCTGACGGAGGAAGGGCGGGTGGACAGGCTGGAAGCCCCGGCGCTGTGCGAGGTGCTGCTGGACACGACGCCCTTTTACGCCGAGCGGGGCGGCGAGGTCGGGGACACCGGGCGCATGTCGTCTCCGGAGGCGGGAGGACGGGTGGAGAACACCGTTCCCCACGGCGGTCTGATCCTCCACAGCGTGAAGCTGGAGTTCGGCGTCCTGTCCCTGGGCTCGGAGGTTCGCGCCGAGGTTGACGACAAACGACGAGACGCCATCCGCCGCAGCCACACCGCGACGCACCTGCTGCACGAGGCTCTGGGCCGCGTGCTTGGCGGACACGTTCGTCAGGCGGGGTCCCTCGTGACCGACCGCTTTCTCCGCTTCGACTTCACCCACCATGAAGCCATGACCGTCGGCCAGATCATGGAGGTCGAGCGTCAGGTCAACGAAGAAGTGCTGAAAAATACCCTTCTCGAAGTGACGGAACACGACCGCGAAGAGGCGCGATCTCTGGGGGCGAAGGCCCTTTTCGACGAGAAATACGGCGACGTGGTGCGCGTGGTTTCCGTTCCCGGGTTCTCCAGAGAGCTCTGCGGGGGGCTGCACGTCCGCGCCACCGGCGACATCGGGCTCTTCAAAATCGTGAGAGAGGAAAGCATCGGCTCCGGAACACGGCGCATCACAGCGATTACGGGAATGAACTCCCTCGAACGCGTGCAGCGAACCTCCTCGCTGCTCGACCGGCTGCAGAAAACCTTCTCGACGGAGGAGGAAAACCTGCTGACGAAAGCGGAGGACGCGCTGGAGGAAAACAGGGCGCTGCACCGGAAAATACAGGAACTGGAGCTCAAAAAGCTGACGGAAAACGCCTCCGACGCGTTTACCCGAAAGGATGTTAAAGGCGTTTGTCTCCAGACGGGCGCTTTTTCGAAAGCCACCCCCGACATGCTGAGGGAGATCGGCGACAGAGCGAAGACCGGGACCTCTCCAACCGTCGTCGTCATGACCTCGGCCAACGAAGACGGAAGCTGTCAGATCGTCGTCATGGCCGACGACGCCGCGGTGAAAAAGGGAGCAAACGCGGGAGGACTCGTGAAGGAAGCCTCGGCCCTGCTGGACGGGCGGGGCGGCGGACGTCCCAACATGGCACAGGGCGGCGGCAAAAAAACAGACTGTCTGAGTCAGGCCCTGCAAAAAATTGAGGAGCTTCTGGAGGGACAGATTCGGGCATGACAAAGCGTGTCCTGGCGCTGGACGTGGGAAGCGTGCGTATCGGCGTCGCGGTGACGGATCCCCTGGGGCTGTTCGCTCAGGGGATTGACGTGTGGCCGGTGGAAACCCCGGAAGAAAACTGGAGGGAGAAACTCGACGCGAGCCTGAAGCGTTACGACCCCGACCTCATCCTCATCGGAATGCCCCGACGGACGGACGGCAGTTACGGCCCGGAGGCCGAGCGAATTTTCGCCCTGACGGAAGACCTGCGGGCCGCGTACCCTCACCGACGTTTCGAAACCTGGGACGAGCGTTACACCACGGTTATCGCCCAACGCGCCCTTGTGGAGGGCAACGTTTCACGAAAGAAACGCAAAGAGAAAGTAGATAAAATAGCCGCCGCGCTGATCCTTCAAAACTGGCTGGACAGCGGAGGCGGCGATTTCCGCTAAGTTGGCAATCCCTGCCCTCGAAGGTTCAGGGAGTCATATCTGTTCTAACCCCGAAGAAATCACCCCGACCTCAAAAGCCCTCGTGAAATATCCGCCTTTTCGTTGAGTAGTTTTTCTGACCAATGGATTGTCGAGCATCAGCAGGGCAAACTATTGACAACTCAACTTTACGGGAATTCAGGATAGTTTATAATCATCTTAAAATCTAGAGAAAGAGGGAAAGTCATGTCCATTGATTTGAAGCAGATCAAAGCACAGTCTAAATCTAAATATTTGGACTTGAAACCAAAAGAATTGACACTTTTAACAGAAAAACTATTACCAGGGGAGACTTTAATAACGGTCTTCCAATGTCAGATCAACGACGTTTATCATCGTATTGTCCTGAGCAACATGCGTATTTTTATTTTTCGCTCGGCAATGTTTCGAGCTCCAATTGTAACAGAAATTCACTTTGAAGATATAAATTATGCGGAAGGTAATATAGGTTTCTTCTTTGGGAACATTGACCTCACCGCAACCAGCGGACATTACCAAATGACAACTGTTCCTAAAGCAGAGGTGAATACTTTTGTCTCATTTGTAAAAGATAGAGTTGCAGAAGTGAAACAAAGACCTCAAAAAGATACTTCCATTGATGAATTGGAGCGATTATTCAATTTGAAAGAAAAAGGCGCGTTGACAGAGGAAGAATATGTCAATCGTAAGGAACAGTTATTGAATACAAATTCACTTCCTCAATCTTCTGTAATGTCGTCATCTCTTGAAATTACAGAACCATTAAAAAAGAAACAGCCGAAGAAAAAAATAGATTTTTGGGGGATACTGTGTGTCACTGCTGTCGTCATAATAATTGTAAATATTTTCGGTAAAGAGAAACTCCAAAAGAATTCACAACCACAAAAAGCTGAACCAATAAAGACGGCTCAACCAGCTGCACCTTCTGTTGGAAAAACGAATAATTCTCACGTTTATGTTGATTTAAATAGTGGAAACGAAGTCCCTTCTGCAACACCAAATGAATCGTTTCAGCCTGTATATTCCATCAAGGAAATAGAGGACACGAGCGTTGCGAGGGCAAAGCGACTCTCAGCATTAGTTGTAGTTCCCGACGGTCTTGACAGGGAAACGCTTAGAAAAAATATGGTACATGCTGCCGAGAAAATTATGGACGAAAGCGGAGCAAAAGCCGTTTCTGTATATGCGCGTCGCGCGTCTGATGAGACAAATACTGGATTTAGCGCTGCGTTATGTACTCTTGCTCCGTTTGGAGAAATTGGAAAAGCTATAGATCCAACTACAACACGGAAAGATATGCGAGCGGTAGTCGATTTTGATGAAAGTTATTTTCAGAAATTAGACGAAAGTAAATTTGTCACGAGGATCGATGAAAAGACTCGTCGAGAGATTTATCGAGCCGGAGCTGCAGCGGAATACAATGCTCGGATGGATGCCAGACGTCAAATGATAAAAAAATATATGCATAAAGAGCCGAAGAAAAATGCAAGTGAAGATGAACTTCTGGCTCTGATGAACCAAATTTACATGACTATACATGATAGATCAGTTTTGGAAGAAGAAACTATATTGACCACAAAAAAACAGGAAAATTACGAGAAGCAAGTCATGAAAAAATATAAACTGACGGAAGATGAATATGACAACATTGGGACAGAGGGGTCATTGAAATATTGGAGATTGGAGTAAGCTAAATGGAATGCATCAACACTCAGTAGAAACAAACGAAGCTCACAGCTCTCTTGAGCGGGAAGGACCATAAAAGCCCTTCCCGCTCCCTCAGTGATGTTCAGGCGGTCAGCGACCGGAACTCCCGAATAAACTCGTCCACCGCTTCTTCCTTTGTTGCCCAGGAGGTCACCAGGCGAATTGAAGAATGCTTTTCGTCAATCTTCGACCAGTGAGAAAAAATCCAGTTTTTCCCCAATTTTTCAATCAGGGTATTGGGCAGGATCGGGAAAACCTGATTGGAGGGCGAGGGCGTCAGAAAATCGTAACCGCCCTCTCGGATGGCGCCGGCGATGCGCTGCGCCATTGCGTTTGCGTGCCGTGCCAGTTCAAAGTACAGATCGTCTCGGAACAGCTCCTCGAACTGAATGCCCAGGATCCAGCCCTTCGCCATGAGCCCGCCCTTTTGCTTGATGTGATAGCGAAAATCCTCTTTCAGCGCGTCGTTGACGATCACGAGAGCCTCCCCGAGAATCGCTCCGTTCTTTGTGCCTCCAATATAGAACGCGTCCGTCAGCCGTCGCATATCCGCCAGAGTCACGTCGTTGCCCTCCGAGGCCAAAGCCGAACCCAGACGCGCTCCATCCACATAGAGCAGAAGCTTCTTTTCCCTGCAAAACCGGCTCAGGGCCTCCAGTTCCTTCAGCCTGTACACCGACCCGATCTCCGTCGAGTTGGAAATTTTGACGAGGCGCGGCTTCACCATGTGCTCATCGTTCGGGTGCCCGTCCAGAATCGTCTGCAGACCGTCGGGGGACAGTTTGCCGTCCCGGGTCGGGACGGTGAGGATCTTGTGCCCCGTGGCCTCAATGGCCCCCGTTTCGTGAACGAAAATATGGGACATGTTCGTTCCGATGGCCGCCTCGTGAGGTCTCAAAAACGCGGAAATCGCCGTCAGGTTGGTCTGAGTTCCCCCGCAGAGCAGATGAACGTCCACTGAAGCCGGATCGCCGCCCAGCAGTTCCTTAATGCGTTTTACAGCGGCAAGGCAGTGCGCATCTTCGCCGTAGCCCTCGTTCTGTTGCGTGTTGGTCGCCATCATGGCCTGCAAAATGCGCGGATGGGCCCCCTCGGAATAGTCGTTTTTGAAGCTGTACATCGTTACAAACATCTCCCTTTTGCTGCATCTCATTTTGTTGCGTCTTTTAAAAATTCATCGACAATACTGTTGAATACGTCCGGCTTCCGGCTCGACACGAAATGGTCCGCCTCCGGGACGATTACGAGCTTCGACCCGGGAATTGAGCGATGGATGAGTTTCGTGTGTTCTTCCCGAATCATGTCCCGTTCGCCCGCGATGACCAGCGCAGGCGTCGTGATCGCCGCGATCTCCTCCGGCGTGAAATGCGGCTGATTCACCATCAGACCGAAAATTTGCCTTTTTCGGCGGGCGTTTTCGGAAAAAGGGGCCTGGAGGGAAAGGAACCAGTAACAGATCACAATCGGCGCCTGCACGCGCCATTTTACGCCGCCGGGAGAGAGATTCGCTCCGGAGAGGATCAGAGACCTCAGGCGCGACGGGTATCTGAGGGCGAAGGCCAGGGCGACGTTGCCCCCGTCACTGAAGCCCAAGAGGTCGGCGGTTTTGACGTTCAGCGCGTCAAGGACGGCCCGGACGTCCTCCGCCATGTTCGTGATGCTCAGTTCGTCCGCCCCGAAGGAAGAGCGGCCATGACCTCTGCTGTCCAGAGCGATTACAGTGCGGGTTTTCGAAAAATATTCGACCTGGGGTTCGAATATTCCGCAGTTTTCGCTGTTGCCATGCAAAAGAACCAGAGGGACGCCGCAATCGCTCCCTCCGGAGATTTCACAATATATTCGGGCAGACCCCGACTCCACGAATCGGTTTGTTTTCATTTTTTTATTTCAAAAAATTGCTTCACTTCAAATCGCTTCACTTTAATAATGTACACCGCAAACTGCAGGGCGATTATAACTTTCACCGTCACGGACGTCAAACAACCCCCCGCCGCGTGTCACTGCCGCGAAGAGCGGACCAGAGGCTCAGTAAAAAGCCGGTAAAATTTTCAGGCATTGGATTTTTTCTCGTAATGTCGTAAAATAACAGCATAAAGAATTACAGCGGGTCCGAAACAGACAGACGGGTCCGAAACAAAAAACCGGAGAAATCGGAAAAATTCGGGAGGAAAGGAGAGTCTGAAGTGAACGTTACTTCAATGCTTTCACAGGGCTATTTGCAGCCGGCAAGACAGACGCGGCCCGAAGAAACGTCGGCGTCTGCGGCGCAGTCCGCGGCGCTGGCCGTGCAGGAGCAACAGGTCCTGGCGGAAGAACGGGCGCTGACGACTGCCGCGAATCCCGTATCCACCACCTATCACTACACGGTAGGTCCGGACGGACGGCGTTACATCACGGGAGCGGAGGTGGTGGTCTCGGGAGACGAAGAAACCATCGACAGTATCCCCGGAGGCGTGAAATACGAATCCATAAAACCCGTCTCGCCCCTCCAGGCGAAGAACAACCCGAACGACCCGGAAAAGGCGTCCCAAAAAACGGAAGAAGACGCCGAATCCGCCGGTAAGACTTCCCTGAAAGACACAAAAGCCACGAAAGATACAGAAGAAACGGAGAACGAGGCCCGGGAAGACGCAATCGTCAGCAAAATGAAACAGACGGAACGGGAAGTGATCGCCCACGAGGCCGCCCATCGAGCGGCAGGAGGGCGTTTCGCGGGACCCGCAAGCTACTCTTACTCCCAGGGCCCTGACGGAAAGAAATACATCACGGGCGGAGAAGTGCCGATCAGCGTCCCGGGGGGCGGCACTCCCGAAGAGACGGCGCGCAACATGGAGCAGGTGGCCCGGGCGGCACTGGCGCCGGCTGACCCCTCCGGGCAGGACATGCGCGTTGCGGCGCAGGCTTCGGCGGCGGCGGCTCAGGCCCGTCAGCAGATGGCCGCGGAGAGAAGTTCCGACGCGCAGGCGCAGGGCGGGAACGAGAAAGACTCCCAGGCAGGCGGGCTGAAAACGGGAGCGTCCTCCGTACAGGCCGGTATGCGCTTCGAGCAAATCCGCTCCGGCGAAGAGCCGCAAAACACCTCCCAAACCACAGAGCCCGACGAAGCCAGAGAAGCCTATTCCCGCGCCGCTTCAAAAAACGGCATGTGGGCGCTGGGACGGGGGTTCGAGCCGAACACCGGAAAAAAGGAAGACGAACACCTCGATATCGCGGCCTGACCCCGACCGAAAGAATCCCCTGTTCTGATTTCAATTTTGGTGCGTGATTACGTAATCCTCCGGAGCTTTTAACGCACATTTGATTGAGTATTAACCGTCGAAGCGTATTTTTTTCTTCAGGTATACGAAACAGGCCAGAGCGACGCAGGTTCCAAGGGCCCAGGATATGGGCTGAAACCACCAGACTCCCTGTTCACCCAGCCACCAGGCGAAGAAGTACGCCGTGGGGATGCGCCCCACCACTGAGCGCATGAGCTGCACCGCCGTTCCCAGAAAGGAATACCCCGTGGCCACGAAGGACGCGTTCAGCATGATCTGCAGAATAACGGCGGGAAAAGCCATCAGGCTGACGCGGAGAGACCGGACCGCCAAATCCATAACTCGAACCGAGGGCCGAAAAAGTCCGAAAAACGACCGAGGAAAGATGAAAAGAAAGGCTCCTGCCGTCACCATGAGGACGCCCGCAATCCACAGGGCCGCTTTCAGCCCCTCCTTCATGCGCCCGAAATCGCGCCGTCCATAGTTGAAGGCCAGAAACGGGGTCAGGGCCGAGCCAACGCCCATCGCGATGGTAAAGTAAAAATCTTCAATGCGAATACTCAGCATCCAGGCCGCCACCGCGTAATGTCCGAAAGACGCCAGGATTCGGTTTACAGCGCCGAAACCAAAAGCCGCGCTGCCGAAGGAAAGGGCGACGGGAAAGCCGATGGCGATCGTTGGACGCCAGTAGCGGAGAAGGCCGGGTCTCAAAGGCGGCAGCAGGGGCAGAGACAGGGAAGGATTCACGTCCCGGGACATTTTGCGGTGGACGTAGAGCAGGGCGAAGGCGCGCCCCACGAACGTCGCCGCCGCCGCTCCGCCGATGCCCCATCCGAAGGTGAAGATGAAGACCGGATCGAGAATCCCGTTGACCAGGTTGGCAATCCCCATACAGATCAAAGGCGTCACCGTGTCCCCCTGCAGACGAAAAATACAGTTGGCGACGGTGATATAAGTGATGATGGGAGCCATGAGAGGCAGCCACAGGTTGTAGGCGTAACACATTTCGAGGACCTGTGGGTTCCCCGCCGCCCCCAGCCGCTCGAACACAGCGGCGGAGACTCCGGGAAAAAGCATGGGCAGCATCATGAGGGAAAGAACGTACCCCAGAGACAGGCCGGACAAAGCTACCCGCCGCGCCCTGGCGGTCTCCCCCCGTCCCAGGCTCTGCCCCGCCAGAGCGGTGATCCCTCCCGCGACCCCCTCGATCAGGGCGTTCAAAACGATGATCGTCGGAAAGGTCAGGGACACGGCCGCGGTGGCCAGCTCCCCCAGCCAGGAGACGAAAATCGTGTCCACCAGAAAGAACAGCGCGTTGAAAAACATCATGCCGATGGCGGGCAACGACATTTGCAGCAAAATCAGCCTCACCGACCCCACGCCGAGATTGCGGGGTTTCGAGAGAACCCTTCTGAAAATCCTGAGGCACGTTGAAAAGGTACACTTTATTGAAGTCACGAAATTTTTCGCTCCGCTGTTCTTTCCTCGACAAAATTGTTTCCCGCCGCAAATAACCCGATTGTGAAATATTATGCCACACAGGGGACAATCCGGCACGGCAGAATTATTTACATAATCTCCGCGAATATTAAGTCGTCTGAATTCCTTGACAGAGAACACGCAAGCCGTTAGGATACAAAGAGTATTGGTAATGTACCGTTTTCAGAAGAGGTTTGTTTGGTCAAACTGATACAGGCGCTCTTTATATGAATTTGGGAGAAATGTTCAGTGAAAAAAATAACGGCTCGCACAGAAGATTATCTTGAAGAGATTTTCCTTTTGGAATGTACCGGCCGCGAAATCACGGTCACGGAACTGGCCGAACGCCTGGGCATCACCAAGGGGACGGTAACGGCCACTGTTCAGAAACTGGTCAACGCAGGGACGCTGAAGCACGAGCGTTACGGAGCCCTTCATCTCACCAGGGAGGGGCGGAAAAACGGGCTTTTGGTCTATCGCCGCCACGAGGGACTGCGCGCCTTTTTTCACGAACTTTTGGGCGTGGACAGGGACCGGTCGTCGGAAATGGCGTGCAACATGGAACATTATATGGACCCCGTCACGGATGCGCGCCTCTTTGCCATGCTGGAGTTTTTCCGCCGGGCCCGGGCCGAGCGGGCGCCCTGGGTGGATGAGCTGTTCGCCTCCATGGAAAACCGCGTCGATCTTTTCATCCCTCTCTCCCTGGTCGAAAGCGGCCAGAAGGGTTCTGTCACGCGTCTTTCCGCCGACGACGGACTGCGCAGAAAACTGCAGGATCTGGGGTTCATAACCGGGGCCAGCGTCACGTGTCTGGAGGCCTCCGAAAACTTCATCACGATTTCCCTTGAGGGGCACACCTGCGAAATGCCGCTCTACGAAGCCGCTACCGTCTGGCTCCGTTCCGTGGCCTGAGGCGTTTCATCCTGCTTTTGCCCCTGCGTCTGTCCGGGGAGGATCGTCGGCCTTAAAAAACATTTTTCTGTAGAATCTCGATTATTTTGTGGATCAACAGCTTATTGACAGCAAGCGGTGTCCTATATAATATGTTCGACCAGTGGAACAAAATTTATAACGATAAAAGGTGAAACGGATTATGTCAGCAGCCACCAGCGGGACGAAACCCCTGAGAGATTTCGTCCCGGGAGAATCAGGTAAAGTTGTTTCAATCACCGCTACGGGCCCCGTTAAAAGACGTCTTTTCGACATGGGGATCACCCCGGGAGCTGATATCATTCTCCGCAAGACGGCGCCTCTCGGAGACCCGCTTGAAATAACGATCAGGGGGTATCAGCTTTCAATTCGCAGAGCGGAAGCTCAAACCATCGCCATGAAAGTCGACGGGGATGTCGATATGAAGCTCGACGCCGGAGAAGACGAGGGAGGCCGCTCCAGATGAAGTTCGCTCTCGCCGGCAATCCCAACTCCGGAAAAACGACTCTTTTCAACAACCTCACGGGAAGCTCCGCTCATGTGGGCAACTGGCCCGGCGTAACCGTGGACCGCAAGGAAGGCCTTTACAGAAGCCCCTCGGGCCCTGTGACCGTCGTCGACCTTCCCGGCATCTATTCGCTGTCGCCCTACTCTCCGGAGGAAATCGTCGCCCGGGACTACATCGTCGAGCAGAACCCCGACCTCGTCATCAATATCGTCGACGCCACCAACCTGGAGCGCAACCTCTACCTGACGACCCAGCTCATGGAGACCGACCGGCCCATCGTCGTGGCCCTCAACATGATGGACGTCATCGAAAAGGAGGGGCTCGCCATCGACGTGGACATCCTGGAGCAGGAGTTGGGGCTGCCGGTGGTCCCCATCAGCGCGCTGGACGCCAGCGGGCTGAAGGAGCTGATGCGGCGGGGACTGGAAGCCGCGGCGACGCCCCGCAGAGGCCGTTCCGTACTGGAATCCTCTCCTCTGGCCGCGCCCATCCACAAGGTGGTGAACCTGCTCGACGAACGCAAAATCCCCCACTCCCTGTTTCACGCCATCAAACTCATCGAGGGGGATTCTCTGGAAAAAACGGAGTTTCGGGAACGCTACGCCGCCGACCTGGTGGACCGCATCGACGAAATGAGGACGACCATCGATCTCCCCGCCAATATGGAACGGGATTTCGAGGCCGCCATAGCCGACCTGCGTTATCGCCACATCACGGGACACTACCGCCGGGCGATGCTCCGCGTCCGTCAGCCGGGCGGGCACACCCTCTCCACCAGCATCGACCGGTTCCTCACCCACAAACTGCTGGGGATTCCGATTTTTCTGGCCGTCATGTTTTTCGTGTTTCACATGATTTTCAGCGACAACCTTTTCGGAACCGGCATCCCCTCTCCGGGGGTGTGGCTTCAGGAACTGACGGGCACGCTGATGGACTGGATCACCGGACTTGTGGAACAGCTTCTCCTGAACCTCAGCGTGTCGGACTGGGCGCGCAGCATGGCCATCGACGGGCTTTTTGCCGGAGTGGGGGCCGTCCTGAGTTTCCTTCCGCAAATTATGATGCTGTTCCTCTTTCTCTCGATACTGGAAGATTCAGGCTATATGGCCCGGGCGGCGTTTTTGATGGACCGCATTCTGCGCTGTTTCGGGCTTTCCGGGAAATCCTTCCTGCCCATGCTGATGGGCTTCGGCTGCTCGGTACCGGCCATGATGGCCACCCGCACCCTGGAGGACGAGAGAGACCGCCGCATCACCATCATGCTGATGCCCTGCTTCTCCTGCGGGGCCAAAGCTCCGATCTGGGCCATGTTCGCCACCGTGCTCTTTCCTCAGCACGGAGACATCATGATCTTCGGCGTCTATTTCATCGGCATCCTCACGGCCATCGCGGCGGGGATTCTGCTCAGAACCTTCATTTTCCGGAAGGACTCCGTCCCCTTTATTATGGAACTCCCGGACTACCACATGCCCCGGGCGACCAACGTGGCCCACGAGCTTTGGAACAAGCTGAGGAGTTTTCTGATTCGAGCCTCGACGATCATCGCGGGAGCCACAGTCGTCATCTGGTTCCTGTCGAACTTCAGCCCGTCACTCAACATGGTGGAAGCCCACGGCACCGAAAGCATTCTGGGCCTTCTGGGAACCTTCCTCCAGCCGCTTTTCATCCCGCTGGGATTCGCTGAGGGACCGGACGGATGGAAGGCCGTCGTCGCCATACTGACGGGGCTCATCGCGAAGGAAATGGTGGTTTCCACGATGGGAGTTCTGTACGCGGCCGAGGACATTGGCGACGCGGAAAGCGGAATGATCTCCACCGCTCTGTCCGCCACCCTGGCGGCCACGTTCTCCCCCCTGGTCGCTCTTTCCTTCATGGCTTTCAACCTGCTCTCCGTTCCCTGCATGGCGGCTGTGGCCACGGCTGCCGGAGAGATGAAAAGCCGGCGCTGGATGTGGTTCACCATCCTTTTCTGGATTGGAATGGCCTGGGTCGTCTCGTTCCTCATTTTCCGCGTGGGAACCCTGCTGGGCTATTGATTTAATTTAATTTAATTTTAAATTGGCATGACATTCTCTGTCGAAGGGGGCGATTTTATGAAACTGGTGGATCTGATTGTCATCATACCGGTTGCGATGGTTGTGCTTTTTACCTTCACGCGAGGATTTAGAAAACGTAAAAGCAGTTCCTGTGGATGTTCCGACTGTACAAAGTGCTCCGTGGGAAAAAACTGAGGTAAATCCGACAGGGTAAACACACGAAAAAGGCCGGGATTTCTCCGGTCTTTTTTTCACTTCATCCTTTTTTTACTTCATCCCGCGATGATGGGGACGGAAAAGGAAACGCTGGAGCCCTTGTTGAGAACGCTGGAAATGGAGAGCTTGCCCCCCAGCATTTTCATGCGCTCCTCCATGTTGACAAGACCGTAGGACCCCCGTTCCTTCGCCGCCTCTTTTTCCTGTTCCACGTTGAAACCTTTGCCGTTGTCCGTGATCCGGACCCGCAGGTTGTGTTTCGCGTAGTTGATGCTCACCCTAACCTCCGTCGCCCCATGACCTGCCGCGTTGGTCACGGCCTGATGAAGGGTTTTGAAGGCGCCGATTCGCACGTGGACGGGCAGTTCGTCCATATTTCCGCTGAGAGTGAAGCTGAGTTCGCTGCCCCAGTTCTGCCGCACCTGAACCGCCAGCCGCCGGAGAGGCAGTTCGAATCCCTCCTGGATACCCGTGGGGCTCAAACAGAAAAGCAGAGCCCGAATTTCGTCGAGTCCGGATTTGGTCTGTTCCAGCGCCCGGTCGATTTCCTCCAGAGCCATGGAGCTTTCCCCTCTGTGGAGATATTCCCGCCCCATCTCCAAAGTCAGTCCCAAGGCGGAAAAAGTCTGACAGGGACCATCGTGCAGTTCCCGGGCAAAAGTGACAGCCTCCCGCTCCGCCAGATGAAAGGCGGCCGAAAGGGCCTCGCTGTTCTGCGTTTCCATCACCGTTTCCACAAACTCTTCGGGAGCGATGAACAGACTCAGGACCATGCGAAGACGATTGGCCGTTTTCTCGCTCCGTTTCACGAGATGTTCCAAACGGCGCTCCTCCTGCTGCAGTTCATTTCTCTGAAGGCTCAGAAGACGGTGACGCTCCTCCAGAGAGCCCCGAATTTTCATGAATTCGGAAGCGCGCTCGTAGGAGGCCTGTTCCTCGGCCAATCCCACCCTGGAACTCACTCGCAGCTCTTCACGGGAACGTTCGTAGTCCTTCGCGGCCTGATCCAGCGCAGCCGCAAGCTCCCTCAGCTCAACGGTCAGCTGCCGGCCCCGTTCTCGCACATCGTCAAGCTGGACCGTTTCTTCCTGCCGAAGCAGGTAAAGTTCGTCGAGACCATCCTGCAGAAAACGGCTGATACGTTCTTCAATGTCCCCGATTTTATCCGTCATACAGACTTTACCTCGAACCGTTTTTATCCCGAAATCAGTATTTCCCCTGTATTTTAAATTATACTCTCTGCCAGGGGAGTGAACAAGAAGCACATCATTTGAAGCGTTTTTTCTCTGGAAAACGGAGTTTATTGTTAAATATACTTTAAATATTCTGCTAATACGTATTTTTATATACTTAACTCTTCCGTTTTGGCTTAAGCAAAAATCTCTGCCGTCTTTGCCCGCGATGGATTAAGATTTTTAAAAAATTAACACAGGAGGAAGGCTATGGAAATCATAGGGAGTGCCACTCGTCTCCCATGGTACAAAAGACTTTGGCGCAGGACTCCAAAGCAGGACCTTTTATTCAGGAGAACCATGAGGATCATTCAGTCGGACAGAGCCGAGGACCGGTGCAGAGAGCCTGCCTGCGACATTTGACAGGGGAAACGGCAACACCTTAAAGACGCCGGCAAGCCCGGAAACAAAAGGACAGGGACAGAGAAAACACATGAAAAAACACGAGAAAACCCTCTGCCCCTGTTTGTATTCACATTATTAACGTGCTCCCCTCCCGGTCACTTCAGGTTGGCCAGAACCAGAGCGATCAGGGCGCTTCTCTCGGGCAGCCGGTCGATGTCGATGTTTTCGCTGGCGGAGTGTGACCCTTCGCCGTAAGC